>NZ_JBSMDE010000143.1:0-7845 GCF_056497305.1 Caldithrix sp.
ACCCGATTACCTTCAAGGAGGAGATCCTCTACTTAAGGAGCAAGGGCATTGAAGTAACGCCGCAGAAACTGATGATTTCGGCCCAGGCACACATTGTTACTCCGGTTCATAAATATCTGGATCGCGTTTTAAATAAAAAGATCGGGACCACCGGCCGGGGAATCGGGCCGGCTTACACCGATAAAATTCAGCGTACCGGCGTGCGCCTGGAATCTATTCTGCAGGGAACGTTCATCGAACATTTTAAACAACAGGCCCGGCTTTACGAACAGTACGCTAAACAACTTTACAAAGAACCGTTCATCGATCTGGATAAAGCGCTGGACGAATTGAGGGAAGCCGAGGCCTACATTAAACCGTTTATTGGCGATACAGTCGAATTAATCCATGATTATCTGATAAGAAAAGCTAACATCCTTTACGAAGGCGCTCAGGGTACCATGCTGGATGTGGATCACGGAACTTATCCTTTTGTAACCTCTTCATCTACGACCATCGGCGGCGCCTTCACGGGGGGCGGTGTTTTTGTGCAATTCGATAAACGCATTGGTCTGGTCAAAGCTTACACGACACGTGTGGGCGAAGGACCTTTTCCCACGGAATTACACGATGAAACCGGAGAAAAACTGCGGGCGAAGGGCAACGAATTTGGGGCCACTACAGGACGTCCGCGACGCTGCGGTTGGCTGGATCTGAATCTGGTGAAGCGAGCCCAAATCATCAATGGCTTTAATTACATCTCGCTGAGTAAGTTGAGCTGTCTTACCGGCTTCGAAACGATTAAGGCTGCTGTGGATTACGACCAGGCCGGGCAGCCCGTTTACAAAACATTCTCCGGCTGGCAGGAAGAGATTGAAGGGCTGACCGACTGGCAGGCGTTGCCGCAGAATGCCAGAGATTACATCCAGTTTATTGAAGACTATCTGCAAACGCCAATCGGTCTGGTTTCCACCGGGCCAGATCGCAACCATGTGATTTTCCGGGAGCCTTTGTGGTAAGGGGCTTAAGACGTAACTCGAACTTTAGCTCGAGAAGTTGCTCAGTCTCAAGCTAAAGCTTGAGTCACAGATGGATGGTTTGCTCAAGCTAAAGCTTGAGATGCGGATGAGGGTAACTCAAATATCAAAAACCGTTTGGAATCTAGGACTGATGACAAAAAAACATTCCGGACTTGACATCGATCTGGGGAACCAGTGTTCTCAGATTGCCTACAATTGGGCCAAAAAGACTTTCAATTTCCGGCCGACCGGTAGCGGCCAACCTGTGCCCGGTTTAGATGGCGCCTTTTCCAACGTGATGGACCTGGGCGGGGTGAAAATTGGCATGGCTTCCGACGGCATTGGCACCAAAATTGAACTGGCGGAACGAACGCAAATTTACAACACCATTGCCTTTGATCTGGTGGCCATGGTGGTAGATGATCTGGCAGCCAATGGCCTGGAACCGGTCAATATTTCTAATATTCTGGATGTGAATGTGCTGGATGCCCGGGTCATCGATCAGCTCATGGAAGGGCTTTACCAGGCTGCTAAAACAGCGCGCATTACTGTAACCGGTGGGGAAATCGCCGAACTTGGGCCGCGCATTGCGGGCTATGGCCATGGCATGCACTTCAACTGGGCAGCCACCGGGGTGGCGATTCTACCGCCCGGCAAACAGGTAATTGACGGACGAAACATTCAACCCGGCGATCAGATCATCGCCCTTAAAAGTCAGGGCTTCCGTTCTAACGGCTTTTCTCTGGTGCGGCGTGTAATGAACGAGCAGTTCGGCGACGTCTGGCACCAGGCGGCTTACGGAGAGGGTAAAACCTGGGGCCAGGCGCTGCTCACCCCTTCGCGCATCTATACACCGCTGATCGTGGATTTAATCAAGGCAGATTTTGAAATCCACGGCATCGCTCACATAACCGGCGGAGGAATCGGCGATAATCTGCAGCGCGTGCTTAAAATCAGCGGCTATGGCGCCGTGTTAAATCGTCTTTTTGAACCGCCGCATTTTATGCGCAAGGTTCAGGAACTGGGGAACGTTAGCGAAGAACAGGCCTACCGTCTGTGGAACATGGGAAACGGCATGTTGCTGGTGGTCAGGGCCGATCAGGCCGACGATGTGCTGCAATTTGCTGAAGAACGACACTTTCCCTCGCAAGTTGCCGGCCAGGTGCAACAGAATCCAACGATTGAAATAAAAACCAGGGGGCTGAATCCCAGGGTTTTGAAATACGAATCGTAAAAGGCGCGAAAAAATTTTTGAAAACTCTGTGTACCCAAAAAAATGATCAGAAAACGCTGAGCTGAAAAATAAATTTAAGGGCCTATCCATGCAAGCGGCAAAACATGTTCAAATCCTGCTTAAAAATTCCATCAGGGATATTAACGGCCTGCATGTGCAAAGCGAGGCCAAAAAGTTTTTGCACATCGAGACGGGCAGAGTCAAAACCGGCAAAATCTACTCCATAGTTCACCCTCTGTCAGAAAAAGAGTTGCTGGCTTTTGCCAGAAATTCTCTGTGCGATTGCATCATTCACGATCTTTACATTGACCGGCTGTTTACCTCTAGAGATTTTCCAACGTACATCCTGGTTTCCAGATTACCCGGTGTTACCGATGACGAAGGCGTTTCGGCCCAAAAAGCGTTGTGCGATTTTTTAAACATTCCCTTTGACTACGGAAAACACGCCATTTTTACCCACGAAATCTACTATTTCCAGAAGAAACTGAAGGACGAGCAATTAAAAACCATTGCCCGGGAATTATTGGGCAATCCGCTGGTTCATCGCTTTGAATACGGAACATTTAAGGGGCAGGTGACCTACATACCTGAAGTACACCTAAAAAGCAAACCCCAGGTGCAGACGATCAATATCTTTGTTTCGGATGAGGAGCTGGAAAAAATTTCCAGAGAACGTTTGCTGGCTCTGGATCTACACGAAATGCAGGCCATTCAGGCTTACTACCAGAATCAATTGGTTCAGGTTGAACGCGAAAAATTTGGGATTTCCCAATTACCAACCGATTGTGAAATCGAGGTCATTGCCCAGACCTGGTCCGAGCATTGTAAGCACAAAGAATTTAACGCTACCATTACCTACAAAGACCTGGACAAAGGCACACAAAAAACCATTCACTCCCTTTTTAAAACCTACATCAGACGTTCCACAGAGATCATTCGTGAACGTTACGAAAAGGCCGGTCATAACTGGTTGTTGACGATTTTTTTGGACAATGCGGGTGTGGTGCGTGTGGATGATCAGCGCGTTTTCGTCTGGAAGGTGGAAACCCATAATTCGCCTTCGGCCCTCGATCCCTATGGCGGTGCGCTGACCGGCATTGTGGGCGTGAACCGCGACCCGATGGGCACGGGCGTGGGTGGCGCCAGTTTGTTGTTTAATACCGATGTGTTGTGCTTTGGGCCTCCGGATTACCAGGGCAAACTCTTGCCCGGACAGCTGCATCCCCGGCGCATCATGACCGGCGTGGTTAAAGGCATTGAAGACGGCGGGAATAAATCGGGCATCCCCACGGTCAACGGTTCGGTGGTGTTTGACGAACGCTACCGCGGCAAGCCGCTGGTCTTTTGCGGAACAGGCGGTGTAATGCCGGCTTACGTGGATGGAAAACCGTCCTGGGAAAAACGCATCGATGCCGGCGACCGCATCATGATGGCCGGCGGACGGGTGGGCAAAGACGGCATTCATGGCGCCACCTTCTCTTCGCTGGAAATCGATGAGCACTCCCCGCGTTCGGCCGTACAGATCGGTTCGCCCATTACGCAAAAAAATCTGTCCGATTTCATGCAGGTGGCCGTAGCCCGCGGTCTGATTAAGTCTTCTACAGACAATGGCGCCGGCGGTCTCTCATCCTCCATTGGCGAACTGGCCGCCATTACCAATGGTGCTTTTGTACAACTGGCCAATATCCCTTTAAAATATGCCGGTCTGCAACCCTGGGAAATTTTTGTCTCCGAATCACAGGAGCGGATGACCCTGGTTGTAGAGCCTTCCAGAGTAAAGGCCCTGTTTGACCTGGCCGAAGATTTTGAAGTCGAACTGTCCGATATCGGCTATTTTACCGATTCGGGTTACCTCGATGTGCGTTACGGCGAGCAAAAAGTGGCCTACCTGGATTTAATCTTTTTGCATGAAGGAGTGCCAACCAAACGCATGGAGGCCGAGTGGGAAAAACCCCAACTGAGTGAACCGATCATCAAAGAAAAACTCGATTACAGTTCGATCCTACTAAAATTATTGGGCAGTCTGAATATCTGTTCGCGCGAATCCATTATTCGGCGCTACGATCACGAAGTAAAGGGCAAAACCGTTGTTAAACCTCTGATGGGCGAACAGGGCCATGCGCCACAGGACGCCGCTGTCTTAAGACTCGATTTTGATTCTTACGTGGGCATTGCCATTTCTAACGGAATTCTACCGCGTTACGGCGACATCAATCCTTTTCAGATGGCTGCCGGTTCGTTTGACGAGGCCATGCGCGGCATCATTGCCGTGGGCGGTCGCTTGCCCGATCCGCAAACCGACCCCGACATCTTCTGGTCGGTGAACGACAACTTTTGCGTGCCTGATTCGCTTTACCATCCTCAGAACAATCCGGATGGGAAACTAAAGCTGGCCAAACTGGTGCAAATGAACGAAGCGTTGTTCGATATGGCCACCTTTTTCAACGTGCCAATGACTTCTGGAAAAGACAGCATGAAAAACGATTTTATTAAAGAAGGGGTCAAAATCTCTGTACCGCCGACCGTCCTCTTTTCCATGGTGGCTAAAATTCCCGATGTTCGCAAAACCGTGACCACCGATTTTAAACACGAGGGCGATCTGATATACCAGGTGGGGCACACCTATGACGAGTTGGGCGCTTCGGAGTTTTACCATTTGTTCGGTGAATTGGGTGCTAATGTGCCGTGCGTCCGCAAAGAGCAGGCTCTACGCATTTACCGTAAAATGATGGCTGCCTCGGAACAACAACTGCTGGCCTCGGCGCATGACCTGTCGGATGGCGGTTTGGCCGTGGCCCTGGCCGAGTGCGCTTTTGGCGGGAACCTGGGCGCTATGGTCAGTTTGCCGGACTCCGGGCTATCGTTAAACGCCCTGCTTTTTGCTGAATCCCATTCGCGTTTTGTGGTTAGCGTCTCACCGCAAAATCGGCAAAAGTTTGAACGCATCATGGGCAACGACGCCTTTTTGATTGGTCAGGTAACGAATGAAGACAAACTGGAAATCGAACATCAAAACAAAACCGTGCTGGCCCTGGATGTGCCAACCATGCTCCAGGCCTGGCGCAACGGACTGGTTTTTTAAGAAGGAAAGGCCGGATTTTGCACGTTCATTTTTTACAACATGTTTCCTTTGAAACACCGGGTGTTCTGCTTCCATTGTTGAAAGAACAGGCGCAAGAAATTAGCGTTACGCGCTTTTTTCGGAATGAACCTCTGCCTCAGATTGATGCCATCGATTTTCTGGTCATAATGGGCGGGCCGATGAGTGTGCACGACGAACAGCAATTTAGCTGGTTGAAAGACGAAAAGGCGTCCATTGAAAAGGCGATTGCACAGGGGAAAACGGTGCTCGGCATCTGTCTGGGCGCCCAGCTCATCGCCGATGTGCTGGGCGCAAAGGTTTTTAAGAACCAGCACCGTGAAATTGGCTGGTTCCAGGTTTACCGCGCTCCGGAAATAGGAAGGAGTAAACTGGGCAGCATCTGGCCGCAAGAGGTCATGGCCTTTCACTGGCACGGCGAAATGTTCGAAATCCCAGCCGGCGCCATGCGTGTAGCCCATTCACAGGCTTGTGACAATCAGGGATTTGTTTTTGAAGAGCGGGTGGTGGGCTTGCAGTTTCATCTGGAGATCACCCCAAAAGTGATTGATGGTTTGTTAACGCATTGCGCTGACGAACTGGATGGCAGCACTTTTGTGCAAAGCGCCGATGAGATCAGAGAAAAGATGAACCTGTGTCAACCGGCCCATGAATTGATGGCAAAGGTCGTGCAGAGGCTGTTGCAAAAAGGAGATTAAAAGTAGCCCCAAAAGGCCCACCTGCTTTATCAAATTTGAAATTTTTTGTGAAACGGTAGGTTGTGCCTGAGAGGTGGAGAGTCGTGCCGGGTGTCATTCTGAGTTCCGATTCATCGGGATGAATAATCCCTTACACTGGCAAGCAATTCGTAAGCGCAACGTAACTCGAGCTTCAGCTCGAGACTTTTGTAAGGGAGAAGCAAGATTTTTCCGCTTTCCCTTTTTACGGGAGAAGGGGCAATGGGGTGGGGGCTAAATTCGCCCGATTTTCGGGAAGAGGAAGGCAGGGGGGAAGGGCTAAACACACTGTGCAGAGTCAAGAAATTAAAAAGTTAATTACTTAAATGATCATAGAACGAAGCATTTTGTTTAAAATAGAGGATGGTAAAAAATGAGCAAAGTGCGTGCCCTGGTGGTTACCGGGTTTGGAATCAACTGCGAGGTCGAGATGGCCGCCGCTTACCGATTGGCCGGCGCAGAAGCCGACATTGTTCATCTGAATGAAGTGTTTAAAGAACGCGTTTCGATTCATGATTATCAGGTGCTCAATTTTCCCGGTGGGTTTTCATTTGGTGACGATTTGGGTTCGGCTAAAGTTCTGAGCAATAAATTCAAGTTTAAAAAGATGGCCTCCGGTCGCCATTTTATCGACGATCTGGCTCAATTTTTACAGGATGGCAAATTCATCATCGGTGTGTGCAATGGCTTTCAGGCCCTGGTAAAGATGGGCCTGTTGCCCAATATCGGAGGCAATTTTGAACAGGAAGTCACCTTAACGCACAACGATTCCGGAAAGTTTGAAGATCGTTGGGTAACCTGTGGGGTTCATCCCCAACAGCGAACGCCATTTTTAAAGGGCATCGAGAAAATAGACCTGCCTGTTCGCCATGGCGAGGGCAAGCTGATCATCCGTGATGAGCAAATCGAGCAGGCCATTGTGGAGAAAAATTTGAATTGTTTGAGCTATCTGGGCCCGGACGGCCAGCCCACGGACGAATATCCTTACAACCCCAATGGTTCGCAACTCAATTGCGCTGGCTTAACAGACGCCCGCGGGCAGGTATTTGGCTTAATGCCTCATCCCGAGGCCTATCTGTCCGTTTACAATCATCCGGCCTGGCCAAAAAAGAAAGAGCAGTCCGGTCAGGACGAGCAGGGCGAAGGCCTGCAAATCTTTAAAAACATTGTGGATTATTTGATTAACCACTAAGCACACAAAGGAAGCACAGAAAAACACAAAGTACTAATAAAAATACTCTGCGTTCTCAGCGACTTCCCTGAGTACTCTGTGGTAAAAAAGGATCAAAGAAAGGTGTGTCAATGAAACAGTCCATAAAAATCAAACGTGCCTTGATTAGCGTTTCTGATAAGAGTGGCATCGAAGCCCTGGCCCGCGCTTTACATGATAGCGGGTGTGAAATTATTTCCACCGGCGGAACCAGAGCCGTGCTGGAGAAAGCCGGTTTGCCTGTTACAGAAATTTCCGAGGTAACCGGCAATCCGGAGGCTTTTGGCGGACGCATGAAGACCATCTCCTTTCAGATTGAATCGGCTTTGTTGTTCGACCGGGAAAAAGACGCAGCCGAAGCTGAGCAACTGGGCATTAAAGCCATCGACATGGTCGTCTGCAATCTGTACCCCTTTGAGCGCGTGAAAAATCAGGGCGTGGATTTTGATACCCTGATCGAAAACATCGACATTGGCGGGCCGACCATGGTGCGTGCCGCGGCTAAAAATTTCAAATATGTGGCCGTGGTAACTGACCCTCAGGATTATCCCGATCTGGTGCGCGAACTTAAGGACAATGACGGCGCC
>NZ_JBSMDE010000144.1:0-54739 GCF_056497305.1 Caldithrix sp.
GAAAATATTTATTGAGCGCTCTCCCGCCATTAAAATCATTGACTCCACCTTTTCTAAAAAGTTCATTTTGGCCTGGTACAAGCAAAAATGCATTAACCTGGAATATTTAAGACGAGGCTTTGCTAAATTTCGGCCTCTGCCCGCCTTAAAAGACAGCGCTTCGTTTAAGGAAGCAGAGTCATTTGCCCGATCGCATGCTAAAGGGATCTGGGCTGTCCCCTCTTCCCGAATCCAACCATTAAAGTTTTACCGTTATTTTCGAATGGCCGGTGGAGTATTACTCGTTCCACCAGACTTCATCGGGGAATCCAGGTATAAGTTTTTCCCTTCCATCTCAGTTGGCTACCATTATGGCGATCTGCTTGGCTTTTCTCTCACACGTCAGGACAGGGTTACGCTAACAGCACAGGCTTACACTTTTTGGGCTTTTTTACTACCCATTTTGCAAATCGGCCCTGAATATTACCATAAACAAACGCGGGTTGGCCTGTATTGGGGCCGCTGGTTTCCCATAATTCTTGGCCTGATTGGCCCGATCGAAAGAGCAAACAGTCAATTCTTTTCTTTTGAAATGGGAAAACGAAAGATCAACACTCAGGGCAAATGGTATGAATTCATTTTGACTCTTTACTGGTTTCCAGACCGACAGAATGGAAAGTTTCTTTTTAAAGTTGAAATGAATTTGCCGCCTCTGTAGTTTTATTAAACAAGAGGGCATTTTTTGCCAGATACTTTACAAGGGAAGTTTTAATGAATTTTTTGAATCGACTGAAATTGGGGATTGTGCCCTTAAAAGCCCTTCTGCGTTCACTGTTTATTTTCCGGATTCGCCACACTCCGCTTCGCATCTGGAATTTGAGCAAAGTACTACTTTCCATGGGGCTGAGTCGGTGGCTAAAAAAACCGATGGTCTGGGGTATCCCACCTATCGTCATGGTAGAACCGACCAACATCTGCAATCTGAAATGCCCCATGTGTCCCTCCGGTAACGGCGATATGGCCCGACCGCGGGGACGCCTGGACTTTGAAAATTTTAAAAAATTGATGAAGGATATCGGTCCGTACGTTTATCAAATTCAGTTCTGGAATCAGGGCGAGCCGTTTTTAAACAAGCAATTTTTAGATATGGTGGCTTACGCCAAGCAATTTGGCGTCATGACGCAAACATCGACCAACGGACATTTTATTCGCTCCCTGGATGAAGCCAAAGCCATTGTTCATTCCGGATTGGATCAAATTATTTTCTCACTCGATGGAACCGATCCGGTGACTTACGCCAAATACCGTGTGGGTGGCAATTTCCAGCTGGTCATGCAAGCCCTGGAATATCTTTCGGAAGCTAAACGTCACTTAAAATCAAAACGGCCCATGATCGAACTGCAATTTTTAATTTTTAAACACAATTTAAATGAACTAACACAGATCATTGAAATTGCGCGTAAAAATCAGGTAGAACGTATTTCTTTTAAAACAGCGCAGATCTACGATGACCAGCAGGGTTTTGAATTTCTACCTGAAAATGAAACATTAAGCCGCTATCAATACGATGGCCAACATTTTTCTTTAAAAAGCGACTTACCTAACTGGTGCAAACGCCTCTGGCTCAATACTACCATTAACTGGGATGGCTCGGTGAGTCCTTGCTGCTTCGACAAAGACGCTGATTACGCCATGGCTCATATCTTTGAACAGAATCAACCCTTCCGGCAGGTCTTTAAAAATGAAAAATACATGGCCTTTCGCCGGCAGGTATTGAGCAACCGAAAGGAGATCGAGATGTGTCGAAATTGTACGGAAGGAATGGAAGAGCCTTACGCGCGCATTGTAGAAATTGCAGACCGCGTTTCCATTGAACGCTTTTTAAAAGAAGCCTCGCTCTTTCAGAAAAAGGAAAAAGTCGAAGAAGTCTGATTTACATAGGCCAGACACAAACAACAACGAGGCTAAGGCAGCGCACCCACACCCATGAATAAAAACCATTCACCTTGACCTTGATTCGATCCGCTTTTTGACCAGTTGGTAGGCGGTTTTACCGTCCCATTCTTTACGCAGTAACTCTTCGGTCTGGCAGGCAATACGTTCAATCAGGCGCTCAAAGGTGTAGTCAATCCGGTAATAATCCAGCACTTCTTTGGCCAGCAGACTCATGGTCTGGCCATGTAATTTTTTAAAGCCCAGGTAGATTAAAATCAAAGCAGCCGCCCGACCGATGATTTTGTCTCTGACATGCAACTGGCTTCTCGGATGGATTTGGGTTTGTGTGTTCAAGAATGCTTCAAGCTCAAATAACGGATGGAGCCAGTGTCTGTCCGAAGCAAAAATCAGGGTATCTCCATTAAACACTTCGAGTGAATGCTTCATCATGCTCTGCTTTCGATTACAATGCTTTTCTCTTACCAACAAAAAGTTTTACCAATTCAAATTAAGAGCTCAAAGGGAAAAGCTCAACTATCATTTTGCCTTTCAGAAAGAAAATTTTTCCTGAACCTTTTGCACAACAGCCTCAGGTTTAATCTCCAACATACAACGAAAATGGCCTTCAGGGCACTCCCGATGGCCGTGTTTGCCACAAGGACGACAGTACAAATCAGGGATTTCAAAGACCCAATCATTTTCTCTAAAAGGGAAAAAGCCAAATTGTCGAACCGTGGGCCCGAAGAAGGCAAACACATCGGTCTGCATGGCGTTGGCAATGTGTAAGGCGCCGCTGTCGTTGCAAATCATCAAATCGCACTTTTCAATAACGGCAGCGGATTGCAGGATACTTAACTGCCCGGCCAGGTTTAAAGCTTTTTGTGCGCCGGCCTGTTTGATGATCTGCTGACAAAGTTCACGCTCCTCAGCGCTACCGATGAAAATCAGATTGAACTGATCTTTTAATTCTCTGACTAATTCGGCGTAATATTGAGCTGGCCAACGTTTGGTCGGCCAGACCGAGCCAGGGGCAATGGCAATAGTAGGGCGTTGAGCGTCTACCTGTTGTAAAAATTGGACGGCCGTGTTTCGATCTTCTTCTGTCGGGAAAAGTTCGGTTTGAATGGAAAATTGATCTTTGCTAAAAGGGGAAAGTAACCGCAAATATTTTTCAATAGTAAACCCAGTAGAGGGCACAGGCACCTTATGCGTTAAAAAAAACCGAATGGGATTTCTGGAAAAGCCTATTCGTACAGGTATTTTAGCCAGACGAATTAACAGCCCACTGGTGAATGAGCTGTGCGGACTTAAGGCCAGATTATAGCTACGCGATTTTAAAATTTGCAACACATCTTTAAAAGCCGGCCATTTTTGAGCGCGCTTATCAAACAAAATGAGCTGGTTAATGTGCGGATTATTGGCCAGCGCCCCGGCTGTTTGAGGAATCACCAGCACATCGAGCTCCGCCCCGGGAAAAAACTGTTTAATAGATCGAATTAAGGGCGTGGTTAAAATGACATCACCCAAATAGGCTGTTTGCACCAGTAAAATCTTTTTAAAAGCCATCCTCTTTTCCTGTTTGTACAACTAGCAAGTTAAGAAAAAGAGGCCATGTAAGTCAAAGGGAAGGAAGGGCAACCTTCTCTCATCTGACGCCCTGAACCAATTCTTCTCTCAACCGTTTTGCAAGAAAAGAAAATATAGGCTCGGGATCTCCGGTGACATCTTTCCAACATTCTGGAAAACCGCTTCTTTTTCAAGCAGAGCGCTCCAATTGCAAACCTTTAATTTTAAAGCAGCAAAGCCACAACTTTTAAAAACCGCGGAAAGCACTGAGGAGCCACAAAGGGCGCAAAAAATTAATTGCCCTTACCCCCACGATCCCCCTCTCCCAGAATAAACGTCTGGGAGGGGGGAAGACCTGTGTGGGAAATTTTCTCATCTGTATTGAAATTTTTTCTTATTGGCAAATTCCCAACTAATGAGAATTCGGTCTGTTGGATTTAACTTTACCATTCGTATTGCTCGAGGCAGCCGGAAAGAAAAGTAAAAATTTTCAGCCTAAGGTAGCACAAAAATTTTTGCATCCCGTAGCGCGACTCCCCAGAGTCGCTTTGGCTCGATAGAGCCAATAAAAAATGCCTAAAAACGGAATCGATTTTCCTTAATTCACAGATTCTAAAGCAGCATAGCTGCAACCTAAAAACTTCTTTAAAAAATGACAAGCCGGTGCCCATGAACCATTTACCTCTTACACTCTTACACTCTTATACTCTTAACTCTTCCCCTGCAACAGCAAAAGTCATTTCACCAATTAGCCCTCACCCCCTCGATCCCCCTCTCCCAGAATACAAATCTGGGAGAGGGGGAAGGCATGGTGGGGGAAT
This sequence comes from Caldithrix sp., assembly GCF_056497305.1. Lineage (NCBI taxonomy): Bacteria > Pseudomonadati > Calditrichota > Calditrichia > Calditrichales > Calditrichaceae > Caldithrix > Caldithrix sp. The sequence goes on from NZ_JBSMDE010000144.1 coordinate 4,302, forward strand.
TTTCTCACCTATAGTGGAAATACCATTCACGAACAATGGGAATTCGCTATGTCAGCCCAATGCTCATTCAACCATTCAACCAATCAACAATTCAACGGTTCAACAGATTTATTCCCTCACACAGCACAAAAATTTTCGCACGTTAATGCATTACCTCTTTTGAATAACAGTATTCAAAAACATTATTTTAAGCAGAAAATTAGGGCATAAATACACGAAGCTTGACGATCAATAATCGCTGAGACCGATAGGCTCAATCTGCTGCCTTTTCCCCTCTCTGACTTTTGTTTTTTTTTATTGTTGCCGTGGTAACAAACCGACCTTTTAGCACACACCGGCCTTCTCCAGGCCAGCAATCACGGCCATTTAAACGGCAAATCCTTATTTTTTTTGCACCTTGTTTAATCCAGCGTAAATGGGCACATTCCCAGCTCATTGTTCTCCTTTTTTTAGGACAATACTGCTATTACAGCCAAAAGTCAAATAAAAGATCGCTTCCTCACAAAGATCCTATTGTAATTGCAATGTTTTTCCCTTTCCCTGCCTTTGGCAGGAGATTAAACCGTTTGAGTAGGAAGGCAGGCCCGATCTTGGAATCATAAAAAAATCAACCATTGTTTTACCAATGCAGCTTAAAAATTTTTGCTTCTCGTTTTGGCAAGACAAATCTTTTTTTGGAAGTTTTCTCAAATGACCTGTCTCTTCCTGCTCACCATCTATCTCGGCAAAACTGCCGAATGACTTCGTCAATTTTTGTTTTAGATAGATCATTTCTTTGCCAGAGCGCTTAAAAACAGGTATTGAAATAATTGGCACAAAAATTGAACAAAACACATTCGAACGCATTCAAAAGTAAAACCAAACAAAGGAGGTAACCCTATGTTACTCAAAAAGACGTTTTCCGCAGTTCTCATTAGCCTGATGTTAATCGGCGCTGTTTTCGCGCAGCCAGGCCCTGGTCCAAAAGCACCCATGCCAGACAAACCGGCAATGCACATGTTTAAAGGTCTGAACTTAACCGATGAACAACGCAGCAAAATCGAAGATATCCATCTTGCGATGCAAAAAAAGATGCTATCTATGCAGGGTGATTTACAAAAACTGGAAAAAGATTTCCGTTTAATGGTCATCGATGAGGGCGTTTCTGAAGGTCAGTTAAAAAATCAACTACAGAAAATCCATGACTTAAAACTGAAAATGGCATTGGAACGAGCCAGGACGCACCGCAAGATTCGCTCTTTGTTAACCGATGAACAAAAGAAGAAATTCGACGCCATGTATCTGAGCGGGCACAAAGGCAAAGGCATGAAACATGGAATGGGCATGATGCCCCGCCACAAAATGATGGGCCCCAGAAAGCGAGCTCAATAATTAAAAGCCAATGAACATATCCCCCATAGCCCTTCTTCAAAAAGAAGGGCTATTTTTTTACCAATCCTTTTCCTTAACATCAAGTTTTTGTTTCTGGTTTCGAAACTAAAGGTATGAGAATTATGTTGAGGAAATCCCATGTTAAAAAAGTTCATTTTAATCTTTTTGCCTTTCATCGTATTATGGAGCGCATGTCAGCCCAGGGTCAATCTCTTTCTAAAAAAAGATGAGCGTCCGCAGCCATCAGCAAGCGGGCCTTCGTTACCCCAGGAAATTAATGGCATGGTGCTGATTCCGGGTGGCTGGTTTTTGATAGGCTCGAACAAAAGAGCCGATGAAAAACCGATTCACAAAGTTTACGTTAATGCTTTTTACCTGGACAAATACGAAGTTACGGTAGCAGAATTTCGACAATTTTGTATTGCCACCGGACGCAAGATGCCCATGCAGCCTGTCTGGAATTCGGACGATCATCCGGTGGTCAACGTAACCTGGCACGAAGCCCGGGCCTTCGCCAAATGGGCCGGTAAAAGGTTGCCCACAGAGGCTGAATGGGAGTACGCAGCCCGGGCTGCAGGCCCCAGTCTGACCTATCCTTTACAAATGGAACGGGCCTACATCAAATCCTACGGTAATGTAGCCGACTTTTCCTTAGCTCAAAAAGATCCCAGACGCGTTATCATGAGCAGCTATGAAGATGGCTTCCCCTTTACATCTCCGGTGGGTTATTTCCCGCCCAATCCCTTTGGCATCTATGACCTTGAAGGCAATGTTCTGGAATGGTGCGCGGACTGGTACGATGCCCGTTATTACAGCCAATCCCCTTCAGAAAATCCCCGCGGTCCGGCTCAGGGCAGGTACAAAGTCATTCGCGGAGGATCATGGAACAGAAGCGGAGATTATTTGCGCACCACTTTCAGAACCTGGTACCCGCCTCAGGTGCGCTTTGAATTTTTGGGTTTCAGATGCGCCATGGATGCCGATCGCGCGTTTGCGCAACCAAATCCGGTTTTGACCACCGTTCCTTAATTCCCAAATTTGATATGAATCAATTTGCATTTTCGATCGATTTTTTACATTAAATTTGAGATTTCAAAAAAATTGACAGGAGGTCACCCCATGCGGATTTTTTCTACTTTAATACTTTTTATTCTCCTCGCCACATCGCTTTTGTTAGCCGACACCTGGAGTCAATCGACGATTAGTTCCAACACCACCTGGAGCAAAAACAATGCCTCCGGCGACGGTGTCTGGATTGTAGATGTCCCCAATGACACGCTGATCGTTCAGGCCGGAGTCATTCTGACCATCGAGCCCGGCGTTACTGTGAAATTTCATGACGATGTTTTATTTCTGGTGTATGGTTCACTCATCGCTGAAGGGACGGCCCAGGATTCCATCATTTTTACTATGGATGATGCTCCGGGCAGCGCCACGGAATGGAGCGGCATTAAATTACTTTCCGGGAATTCCACAGTGAACAAATTGATCTATTGCCGAATCGAAAAAGGCGATGCCGACATCGATCTTTCCGGCGGACAGACCTACGAAAAAAACGGTGGCGCTCTGTTTTGCGCTGCCTCGATCGACACCAATACCATCGTCAAACACTGCACCATTCAAAACAATAAGGCCATCGAAGCCGGCGGCGGCATCTTTACAGAAGGCAGTCCTAAAATCGAATTTAATCTGATCCGCCACAATATTGCCGGACAATATGGCGGCGGCCTTGGCGTCAAAGGTTCCTCTGTCTTCGAATTAGCCTCACCGCATCTTAAGAACAATCTCTTCCTTCACAATCAGGCCGACGGACTCGGCGGCGGCGGGATCGGATCGTTTGCCAACACCAATATGACCATGCTTAACGATCTGCTTTACGACAATTCTTCGCTCAATGGTTCCGGCGGTGGAATATTCCTTTACAGTTCGTCCAGTTTGCTAAGCGGTAAAAATTTGATTGTTCGCGGTAACTCAGCCAATTCCAGCGATCAAATCTTTGGCGTGCCCGATTTAACCTACTCGAATGTAGAAGGCGGTTATTCCGGCGAAGGCAATATGGACGCTGATCCGCAATTTTCAGACGCGGCCAACAACGATTTCCATTTTGAAGCCAACTCGCCTGTGGTTGATGCCGGAAGCAACACCAATGCACCGAGTGTGGATTTTGACGGCCAACTCCGGCCCTTTGACGGCGACCGGGACGGAAATCCGGTTGTGGACATGGGCCCTTTTGAATACCAGAACACGCCTCCGCAAATCGTCTCCGATCCTGTTACACAAGCTACTGAAGATCAATTGTATTCTTACCAGGTAGTAGCCGAAGACCCGGACGCCGAAGAAGTTTTAACCTACAGCCTGATCCAGGGGCCGGCCTTTCTGAGCATGGACTCCACCACCGGACTCCTTTCCGGAACAGCACAAACCGATGAACAGGCGGGCGATTACACAGTCACCGTTCAGGTAGCCGACTTGAACAAGGCAACCGATACGCAAACCTTTACTCTAACCGTTGTGGCAGCCAATGACGCGCCGGTAGTTTCAGATATCCCCGATCAAACCGTCGATGAAGGCGAATCGTTTGCAACCATCAATCTGGATGATTACGCAGAAGACGAAGACAACGCGGACAGCGAACTGACCTGGAGCTATTCCGGCAATCTGCAATTAATCGTCACCATCGACGAAAGCCACGTTGCCACCATTCAAACGCCAGATTCCAATTGGTACGGCAGTGAAACCATCACCTTCACAGCAACCGATCCGGGCGGCCTCTCCGGCAGCAATTCGGCCACGTTTACCGTAAACAATGTGAATGATCCGCCGGTTGTTTCTGACATTCCGGACCAGACTATTGATGAAGGGCAATCTTTTACCACGTTCGATCTGGATGATTACGTTAATGATATTGACAATGTGGAATCCGATTTAACCTGGACCTACAGTGGCAACCAGGACCTATCGGTCACTATCGATGAAAATCATGTGGTAACCATCAGTGCCCCGAATGAAGACTGGTACGGCAGTGAAACCATCACGTTTACAGCCACCGATCCGGGCGGCCTGTCAGACAGCGATTCGGCTGTGTTTACGGTAAATCCCGTCAACGATGCGCCTGTGGTCTCCGATATTCCAGATCAGACCATCGATGAAGGCCAGTCCTTTGTTTCCATTGCACTGGATGATTATGTAACCGATGTGGATAATGAAAAATCGGAATTGACCTGGACGTACAGCGGAAATCAGGACCTTACGGTTGTCATTTCTGCAGACCACATCGCAACGATTTCGGTGCCTGATGAAAACTGGTTTGGCGCGGAAACCATCACATTTCGGGCCACAGATCCCGATGGAGCTTATGGTGAAGATCCTGCCACCTTTACGGTTAACAACATCAATGACGCCCCGCTTGCTGTAGACGACCAGGCTACCACCTCCGAAGATGTGGCCGCTACCATCAATGTTCTGGCCAATGATTCGGATATCGATGGCGACTATTTAACGGTTAGCGCTGTGAGTTCTCCGGCGCACGGCACCGCTGTCATCGAAAATAATCAGGTGGTTTACACGCCCGAAGCAGACTGGTACGGCGACGATATGTTTACCTACACCATTGACGACGGCAACGGGGGTACAGCTCAAGCTACGGTAACGGTAACGGTACAGGCGGTTAACGACGCTCCGGTTGTCAGCAATATTCCAGATCAAACTATTGAAGAAGGGCAAAGTTTTACAGATATTCTACTGGACGACTATGTGAATGACGCTGATAACAGCGATTCTGAACTTAGCTGGACGTACAGCGGCAACCAGGATTTACAGGTCTCCATTTCCAATGATCATATTGCCCACATCGCCACACCCGATGCGGATTGGAACGGCAGCGAAAACATTATTTTCACGGCTACCGATCCCTCCGGCTTAAGCGATCAGGATACCGTCACCTTCACCGTACAGGCGGTTAACGATCCTCCAGTTGCGGCTGATGATCATGCCAGCACTCTTGAAGATTCTTTGGTGAAAATTTCTGTGCTGCAAAACGATTCCGATCCCGAAGGGAATCCCCTGAGTGTGATCCAGGTACTGAGCGCTCAGCACGGTACAGCCAGCATTTTGGCAGATTCACTCATTCTCTACGCGTCTTCGGCAAATTATTTTGGTGAAGATGCTTTTCAATACGTTGTTAGTGACAACAACGGAGGCCAGGACACGGCTTACGTGTTTGTTACCATTGAAGCGGTAAATGACCCTCCGCTGATCAGCGGTCTCCATGAACAACAGACCAATGAAGGCCAACCTTTTGATCCCATTCAGCTTGATGATTTCGTAAGCGATGTAGATGATGCGGACAGTACCCTGCAATGGCAGGTTGCTCCCACGCAAAACATTACCATTTCGATTTCTGAAGAGCGCATTCTGACGGCCCGACCAATTGATGAAAACTGGTCTGGTTCGGAAATCGTGGTGCTTACCGTCAGCGACACCTCCGGCGCCACCGATCAGGATTCGGTGCAATTTACAGTACTGCCGGTTAACGATGCGCCGTTAGCAGTCAATGATACCGTTGTAGTAACCGAAGACAGCAGCATTGTCATTGCCCCTCTTAAAAACGATTGGGACATTGACGGCGATTCTTTGCAAGTGGTTAACAGCGATTCAGCCTTACACGGCCAGGTTTCTCTGGCCAACAGTGAGCTGACCTTTCGGCCGGCCCCCAACTTTTTCGGAAAAGACAGTCTGGATTACGTAATCAGCGACGGCAATGGCGGACTGGACACCGGCCGGGTGTTCATCACCGTTACCCCGGTTAATGACGCCCCGCTGATCACGCCTTTAGAGAATCAGACCATCATGGAAGGACAGACCTTTGATGTATTTGCCCTGGATAACTACGTTACCGATGTAGATGATCCCGATAGTTTGCTTAGCTGGTCGGTAAAAGGACAAAAAGAACTTTCGGCAACCATCACGCCCCAACGATTTCTCTTTGTGGAACCGCCTTCAACCGAGTGGAACGGCAGTGAGTGGTTGACCTTAACTGTACGCGACACAGCCGGGTTGGCCGACAGCATGAACGTTAAATTCGAAGTGCTGGCCGTTAACGATACGGTCAAGTTTACTCAGCCCTTGCCCTTGTTAACGTTTAAGGAAGACGACTCCTTGCTTTACACCATCAGCAACTGGTACCCCTTTGTGGAAGACAAAGACAATCCGGACTCCACCTTACATTTTGATCTGACGGGCGGGAAGGTTGTTTCGATTAAAAAACGGGACAACGCTTTTCTGTTGAAGGCACCGGCTAACTGGTTTGGCAACGATACACTGACTTTAAAGGTTGACGATGGACTGGTCGGAAATTCCACCAGCGTCTTTGTTTCCGTAAAAGCGATTAATGATCCACCTGAAATCAAAAATCTGCCCGACAGAATTTCCTTTGACAATGACACAATCTACACGCTGACTATGAATGACTTTGCTTTTGACATCGACACACCAGACTCTCTGCTGAGCTGGAATTTCATGGCCAGCAATGACTCCCTTAAATTTGAGTACGATACAGAGTCAACCAAACTTATTTTAAGCGCGCCGCAATTTGCCGGAACGGTCCAGCTTACCTGCATCCTCAGCGATGATAGTTCGGCCACTGCGAGAGACACCATCGAGGTGGAAGTTACTGCCCCAACAGGCTTGCAGGATGATCTGTTCTCACAGATTCCGCAACAATTTGAATTACACCAGAATTTTCCGAATCCTTTCAATCCTTTAACCAAAATCCGCTTTGGCCTACCCATTGCCGGAAAGGTTAAAATTACGGTTTACAACATTTTGGGTAAAAAGGTGGCTACCGTGTTCGATGGCTTTAAACCGGCTGGCTATCATGTGGTTACCTTCAATGGCGCTTCCCTGTCTTCCGGAATCTACTTTTACCGTTTAACAACAGAAGACGGTCACTCCTTCATCCGCAAGATGGTGCTTTTAAAATAGACCAGTGCCATTCATTGTTTATTCCGGGTGTGGTTTTTTACTGCACCCGGATTTTTTTTGATGCAGGAATGGTTTTTGTAACAGGTAGCCAGCGTAACTCGAGCTTTAGCTCGAGCAGGCTCAAACCGAAGTTTGAGTTACAATGTGTTGCTTTAATAGTTAAAACCCAGCGAAATGTAGCCCACTGTGTTTCCTCCGTTCAGGCGGCCAAGAGCAAAATGCAGAGGGCCTAAAATAGTGTCGATGCTTAAGGCAGCTCCAATACCGGAGAAAAAATCATTGGCAGAAAAGACTAATTGGGGCTCGGACCAGATGCCGCCAAAATCATAGCGGAACGAAAGATAAAAATTCCTGAACATGATATTATCCTGGAAATACTGCTTTAATGGCAATTTTAACCGATACTCGCCACTTAACAAAAAGAGCTGCCTTCCAAAATACTCGTTCTGGTACAGTCCGTAAAACTCATTTAATCCTCCGAGTCTGAAATTTTCGGAAAACGGTAACGTACGATCGCCCAGGCCAAAAAACGATCGAATGTGCCAGGTCGCTTGCTTCCGAAAAGAGTAGTAGCCCTCTAAATTGACCCAAATTTTGGTGTACGGTTCGCTGCTGCCCAGCACCAGTTTGTTGCCCGATTCCCAGGCCCAGTAATTATTAATGCCTTTTGTGGGAAAATCAATGCGATCTCGCTTGTCAGCCACGGCCCGAACTGAAAAAGTGCGTAATTCAATATTTTGCGGAAATTGAAACGTCCCGTCTTCGGCCCGGTCTTTGACGTTTTCGTGGCGTAATTCAACAATAAATTGCCCGAGGCGTTTGAGTTGCTGCCCCACCTGAAAACGCGCTCCCCGGCGCTCTTCACGATAGGCGCCCGAACTTCCGTCCTTGTTGTGTACAGGATTGATTTCCCAGGTGTAATAACCCTGCAGATCAAACGTTAAATAGGTTGTAAAGATCCGGTCGTCTCGCAGCTTGAATCCCAATTTACCATCCCGATTGCCAAAACGGCCTACCAGCATGGCTTTTACGCCCATGCCCAGCAGAGATTCATCGCCAAACTCCAGATACATTTGCGCCTTGCGGTCGGTGTCGTATTTACCGCCCAGACGCATGACCACCGTTGATTTTTCTTTAACGCGCACTTTCAGGTGATAATCCGGGTAGGCTTCAATAATATCCACCGTTACGCGTTCGAACAGTTGTGTAGCGTACACATTCCCAATGGCCTGGGCAATCTTTTTCCAGTTAAAGACCCAGCCTTTCTGACGACTGAATTCCCGGGCAATCACATAGTCCCTGATCTTTTCGTTTCCGACAATATCAATGGTTTTGATCCTCCCTTCATTGATGCCGATGGTCAGAACCTGTTTACCCTCATCCCAGAGCAAGCTATCCACGCGCATCAGCGAAAAGCCATCCTGACGATACAAATCCGTAATATGTTCCAGATCGGCCTTTAACCAGGCCAGATTGAGCGGCTGGTTCTCCTGTAAAAACATGAATTGTCTGATGCTTTGCTCATCTTCCTCAGTCAGCCCCTTAAATTGAATGGTGCGGATGATAGGGAAGGATTGCATTCGAATGTCCAGGGTCAGCGAATCACTGCTCGTATCGGCCCATACTTCAACACTTCGATAGAGCCCGCGGTTCGCCAGTTGCCGGGCCAGATGCAGGACAGTGGTTAACTCATGTTCCCCCTTTTCCAGGGATTTGAAGCGCAACAACGTTTCTGCATCAACCAGGGGCTGGTTAAAACGGATGGCGCGCACAAAACATTTTTTCCCGGCCTTACTGCTTTCTTGAGCCATCAACCTTTTGATTTGTTCCATACTCTGACGGGCGGCCCTGTAGCCGATATCTACCAATTCAGGCAAATTGGAATAATCGTCGTTACGCCGGGAACCCACTTCCGGTTCAATTAAAACATCAGCCGACTCCTTTTCCAGTTGCCGTTCCAATTCCGCCATGATGGTTGTGGCCTGATCGACAATTTGCCAGGGCGCATTGATCTGCTCCTTTTTTCGCAAGGGCGAGGTCACGTCAACGGCGATGACAATGTCCGCCCCTTCTGAGCGAGCCACATGCACCGGAAGGTTAGAGCGTAAACCACCGTCCACTAATAACATGGAATCGCGTTCAATGGGCACAAACAGAAGAGGGATGCTGCTCGATGCATCGATGGCTTCGGCCAGATTGCCTTTTTTAAGCACCACCGTCTTTCCGCTCACCAGATCGGTTGTCACGGCCCGAAACGGAATTTTTAGTCGATCAAAGCTGTCGGTAGCCTGATACCGAGCACGAAGTATGATGTCTGACAGGGTCATTAGAATGCGCTGTCCGGGTGAAATGGCCACCGGAATGAATGGCGTACCGTTTTTAAAGCGCAGATTGATCAGGTAACGATCCTGTTCTCCTTTTTGCCCTAAAAAGAGAGCGGTTCTTTGTGTCCGGTCCTGATAAATTTCATCCCAGGCAATCGAGCTGGTAATTTTAAGAATTTCGTCGGTGGAATAGCCGGAAGCGTAGAGCCCACCGATCACACTACCAATACTGGTGCCCACGATTAAATCTACCGGAATGTGATATTTTTCCAGCGCTTTCAGTACGCCAATATGCGCAATACCGCGCGCGCCGCCACCGCTTAACACCAGGGCTATTTTAGGGCGCTTCACAGGCAGCCCGCTTGTTTGGACAACAAGCTTTCCCTGTTCAAAGCGATAGACCTGCTTAAACAGCAAAGCCCCAAATGAAGGCGAAAGTAAACTGAGGATCAGCAACCATACCATCCACAGGCGCATTCCGGAAAATCCTTCCCTTTTTACGGTTATTGCTTCTGCTGGTAACTTTGAATTAACTTTTTAAAATAGGCTTCAATTAAAAGCTGGTAATCCCTGTTGTAGCCCTGTTGCAGCGCATTGCGCATGGCATCCTGTAGCTGTTTTAAATCCAGATCGTAAATATTACCTAATTTTCGGGGATCGTGGGCCAGGTATCTTTTAGCTCGCTCTGCTTTTCGTTTTTTGGAGTGCTCTCTTTCACGAATCGATTTTTGGGCGTCTAACATACGCGACAAAATGCGTTGCTGCCGTTCAATGGTTTTACGACTGATATTTTTATTGAGCAGGTCTTTGACCACTTTATCCATGTCCTGGGCCACCTGTCCCAGACGGCCCAGCACATTCTGACGCTGCCCCATTTTTTCATTGAGTTCTTCCAGGGCCTGTTTTAAGGCCGCCTGCCTGGCTGCCAGGCGTCGCATGGCCTGTTGCTGCTGCATGGTCAGTTTTCCCTGATTGCCCTGGCCAAACAGGTTCATGGTCTCTCCATTGATCTGCCCCTGCTGCCCGGCCATCTGTTGCAATTGCTGCACAAACTGTTCAAATCCGGTCCCCGATGAACTACCGGCCATTTGTTGCTGTGATTTCATCATCTGTCCAGCGCTCTGATTTAGAGCAGCCATGGCCTGCATCTGCGCATGCATGGCGCTACTTTTGAAACGCTCACTCAATTGCTGTAAAGCCCTGCTCATACTCCGCGCTGCATTTTGTAAACTTTTACTCATCTGAGGTTGAATTAAAAATGTTTCGCGGGAGAGCTGGACGATATCTGAAATGGCCCTGTTCAGATTTTCATTTAATTGTCCCTGCTTGCGTATCAGCTGATTGAACTGCTCGCTCAACTGCGAAGTTTGCTGAGTCTGACGCTGTAATTGTTCCTGATCACGAGAGAGTTGCAACAGGCGTTCCAGGGATTTTTGCATCTTTTGGGCAATACGTTGTTTATTCTGATTTAACATCTTTTGATAAGCCTGCTGCAGAGTGCTGGCCATCTGTTGAAATTGATGTTGTAACTGCTGAGAATGGCGCTGTGCTTGTTGCCAGTTGCCTTGTTGTATATTTTGCCGCACGTTTTCCATGCTTTGCTGAAGAGCCTGGTCTTTAAGCCGGGCCAGCGCAGAATCCAGTTGTCTGGTGCTTTCCGGAAATTTTGCCAGTCGGGGATTTTTCTCCACTTCCTGCACATCAAACTGTAATCGCTCTTTGAGCTGTGCCTGCTTTTTTTGCTGACGGAGTAAATTCTCCTTTTGTTCCTTGCTTATTTTTTCTGAATTTTCTAATTGCTCGGAAATCTTTTTCTGTTGCTGCTGCAGAGCCTCCGCCTTTTTGACCAGCTCCTCCATCTTTTGCTCTAACTGCACCTGCTTCAAGAGCTCCATGGTGCGTTCAATTCTCTGTTCAAACGCTTTTTGATTGAGACGAAACTCCTTCAACGCCTTTTCTACCTGTTTGGGATTGGCGCTCTTTTCCAGAACCTGACTCAATTTCTTCAGAGCTTCTTCCAGCTCCGGGGTGAGCACATCTCTGAACAAATCCTGCAGCTGTTGATATTTTTGCAGCAGTTCCTGACTGATTAAGTTATTTTGTTCCAGCTTTTTAACGGCCTCTTCCAGCTCTTTGCGGATCTGCTCGATTTTTTTCTCTATTCGTTTTTGCCGTTCCAGATCCTGCGCCAACTGGTTTTTCTTTTCCCAGTTCAACTTTTTAGATTGTTTCAGCTCGCGTTCGATCTTTTTCAGGTTTTCTTTCAGGGCTTTTGCTTCTTTCACCACGTCTTCCAGGTCCTGCGCCTTTTCCTGTTGCGTTTCATCCACGGCCTGGAACACTTCTTCCAGGGATGGAAAACGAATGCTGTAAATGCGGCTCTGACCTTTTCCCGGACCGTTTATTCTATTGTTGTCCAGGGCCAGCGCAAAATATTTGAACACATCGCCAAAGGCCAGAGGCAAGGTATTAAAATCCAACAGATGCTGAACCAGCACCTGCCGCGCTCCAGATTGCTGGAGCGGCAAGGTCACAAATTGCCAGGTGGAATCGGCGCCGGGCATTTGATGCACAATTTGGTAGCCCAGTTTCAGCGCAGCAATGCCAAAATCGTCGCGGGCTTCGATCTCAAGCGCGAGCTGGGAATCCAGTGTCAACTCCAGGTCTTCACCGGGACGGGTAATTTCGACCAGTGGCTGGTAATCTTTGAGCAATGTAATTTGATAGTGGATGGGATTGCGATTCCGATAGCCAGCCGTATCCGTCAGTGCAATAAAATAGCTGCCCTCCCGCTGCAGAATGAATTGTCCGCTGGCCAGGCGGTTATCCACTTGCAAGGGTAAGGAATCACCGGTAGTAAAAATGGCCCATGCGCTTTTAAGAGGCTGATTGCTTAAAATACGTAAATGGATTTTCGATCCTTGCAGAGCCTGAATATCACCAATATTTCGTTCCAATTTTTGCCTGCCTAAACCCGTGTAAGCCGGGGGATCGATGGTAACATCCAGAACTTTAATAAAAGGCAGAGTGACAACTTTGACTCTGAATTTTTTTGATTCAAAAAACGATTCTACTCCCCTTTTGATGAGCGGTTCGCCCATAGCCTGAAAATAAAACGGCTTTTGAATATTGGGTATTTCCAGCCAGAAATCCGTCTCATTGCCCTGGCAAAGACTTAAATGCGTCCGGCCTTCCTGTTCGATGCGCAGAAAACAATGCGCCAGGGGTGGCCCCTGGTAGGAAACCTGGATTTTTAGCGGGTCGCCCCTGACCACGGCGGTATCCTGGGGCGTAACCCGATAGGTAAATTCCGGTAAAGCAGCGTAGGGGTTGGCCGGATTGAGTAAACGGAGAGTAGAATGCCATAAGGCTCGACCATTCAGGGAAATCAGTATTAAAAAAGCCAGCAGCAGAGAGAGCGCCCACTTCCATTCCGGGAACAACTTTTTTAGGGAGATCGCTCGCTCGAAGTCATAGTGTTGATAGCGGGCGACAATTTGCTGCACAGCGGCGGCCTTTAATTCGTCTGAAATGTGGTTTTCGTGGTGCCGGCGAACCAGCTGGTAGGCATTGACCAGATCGTCCTCAATTTCGGGGAAGAGTTTTCCCAGAAAGCGGGCCAGTGGCGAAAGGTCACTGTTAGCTGCAAGGGAAAGATATCTTTTTAAAGGGATGCACAGCAGTTTAAAGCACAGCCAGCCCACAATGGCCAGGTTAATAAACCACAATCCCCAGCGTGTCAATCTGGAAAAGTAGAAAAATTGATCGGCCATGGCCGCACTTAACCAGAGCAGCAGTAAAATGATTAAAAAGCGGAAAGCCGAGGCCAGGGCCGCTAAGCCAAAATAACGTTTTCCAAAACGATAAATTTTATTAACAAAATTGTCTGTCATAGTTTAAAACCTGATCTGGAAATAGCGGAGTGAATTCTATTTACTTTGTATTGTAAGACACTCCCCTTCAATTTACTGCAACCTAAAACACGCCGACCTTTTCTGGCCTAAAGGCAGAATCGCTTCTTTTTCTCAAAAACCGGTACCACCAAAAGAGCCTCATTTGATTCTTTTAATTCAACAAAGCATAAAGAAAAATGTTCACCGCCATTTTCAGGGCCTGCTCCCGAACATCAGCCGGATCGCCGTGAATTTCGGGGTCTTCACAGCCATCGCTGATGTCGGTATTCCAGCTGTAAAAACAGACGAGGCGTCCCTGGTAGATCAATCCGAACCCCTTGGGCGGTCCCCCGGCATGCTCGTGCACTTTGGGCAAACCATGGTCAAATTGGAAATAGATGTGGTAAATCGGGTGAGAAAACGGTAATTCCACAAAATTCAACTCAGGAAACACCTTTTTCATCTCCCGTCTGAAGGCCAGGTCCATGCCGTAATCGTCATCGGCAAACAGAAAGCCGCCCGAGGTCAGATATTTTCTGAGCAGGCGAACCTCATCATCGGAGAAGCGAATGTTCCCATGCCCGGCGATGTAAGCAATCGGATATTGAAAAAACTCCGGGTCTGTTATTCGATGGGCCACTTCGCGGCTGGCAACGTTAATCTGGAATTCCTGGTGAAAACGGTGTAAGATATTACGCCAGGTTGTTTTATTACCATACCAGTCCCCACCTCCGGAATAGTGAATGCGTACGGGGGCAATGGGCTGAGACAGTCCAAGATGCGCCAAAAAGAAGAGCAGAATTATTTTTTTTGCCATAAAAAAATCCCGAAATGTGCTGACATTTCAGGATAAATTAAGGCAAAACTTGATACTGAACAAGATTATCTTAGAGGTGCGTAAAAATCATAACGCCCAGGGTCACGGCGCCGATGATTTTGACACTCAGTCCTCCAATGCGTCCCAGAAAAGCGCCATAGGCCGCTTTTAGGCCAACCTTAAGATTGGGGATTCTGATGAATTCAACGATAAATGTACCTAAAAACACACCGATAAACGAACCAATCAGCCCGCCTAACACGGGTGTAAAAAAGGCACCAGAAATGGCGCCGATAATACCGCCAACAATCGCTCCGGCTACTCCCCATTTGGAAGAACCATATTTTTGAGCCGAAAAGGAAATTAAAAGAAATTCCAGAAACTCAAAGAGAAGCATTACGCCAAAAATCGTTAACACAAAGCCAAAGGAAAACTGGCTAAATCCTGTAGAAATAGCGTAAAACAAACTACCCAAAGCAATGAGGACATTACCCGGAATGCCAAAAAAATTAGCAATTGTTGAAGCGGTAACAACAGAAATTAAAGCAATTTCTAAGATAGTGGTCATAGAAAACTTCCCTGATTAATTGGCACTCATTGCAAATTGATAACGCTTGGACCTGGAATTTAGATCCAATCTGGAGAGAATGGAGCGCACCTTAAACCAACCAACTCGCGTAAAACCGTACTTTTCGGTGTTTAATCTCTTTTTAATACCATAGGCGCCCAGAGCAGGATCTTCTTTAATGATCTCCTTAATTTTATCTTCCAGACTTAGATTAGCCAGATCAACGGGGCGTTCTTCCGGTTTTGTTTCCTGTGTTTCCCTTGCCTGCGGCGCGGGCTCCGCAGCTTGAGACGGGCCCTGGCTGACAGCCGGCTCCGGCTTCGCTGTGCTATGCTCTGCAGCCGGTTGTTTTGCCGTAGCGCCGCTCTCAACCATTTCAAATTTATTGATGGCTTCATCTATCGAATCATAAACATCCAAAATGTGATGAAACTCCAGCAATTCAAAGATTTCATAGACATCCGGCACCATGCGCACTAACTTTAAATCGCCACCGTTCTCGCGGATGGATTTGATCTCACTGATAAAAATACCCCAACCGGCGCTACTGATGTAGTCAACATTGCCAAGGTCTACAATAATATTAAAACGCCCCTGTTTCAATAGGGAATCAAGCGCTCTTTCCAATTCAGATGCCGTTGTGGTATCAATGTAACCGCCAACCTTGATAATGGAGATATGATTCCGGCTACCCGCTACTTCTGTTGAAACTTGAATACCTTCCATTGATTCCTCCTTTGGCCATGGCCCTCTTATTCAGATTTTGGCCCTAATATGGCATCGTCCGAAATTATTTTTTTATTCTTCAATTGCTCTCTTATTCGCTGTAACGGATTATCGGCAGAAATTTGCTTTTTTTGATAGGTTCGAGATAATTGAAAATTCATTATACCCACTGAATTTATTGCTTCGACCAATTTATCATAAGATTTAAATATATTATTATTTTTAAGATAATTCAATATATCTTTCATTCCTTTCAAAATTTCGGCAGAATCAAGTTCATCCAGATGCAATTTGTAAAACGAAAACAAGCTGTGCATCTCTATGAACAACTGCCTTATGGCCTGCATATCCGCACTTTTTAACATCGGATGGGTTTTAATTATTTTTAATAAAATATTCAATTTGTTAATCACCTCTGGTAGATGATCTTCCTGAACCGCTTTGTCCAACAATTCGACCACCTGGGTGTAGTCATCCTTAACCAGGCTGAAAAATTCTTCGGCTTTTTCGCTTTTGTATTTATCGAGCATAATTTGACGTAACTCAGCAACCGAATAGGTATTGCCAATTAGTTCTTTCCCTTCAGAAACAGGTTCTTCCGGCCCCGGAGTCATAAGAATGTTTGACGTATCTTCTATTTTTTCCAGCTCAGGCAACAAGTCTATTTCTGTGGGCGTTTCTTCTTCTACCAACTTCTCAACATTAAAGGATTCTGGCTCAACTTCTTCAGGTACCTCGAAAGTAACCCCTTCCTGTTCCCCTGTCTTGGTTTTCTCCTCTATTGCTGGTTCGGTGGTTACTTCGGCTTCGGGAGCGGAGACTTCCTCAGTAACCTCTTCTGTTTCGGGTTCCTCTTCAGATTGCAGGGCAAGCGGCTCTTGTTCTGCTTCTACTTCTTCTTTTTCAGAAACAGCCTTCGCCGTTTGCTCTGGTTCCGCTTTTTCAATTTTCTGAACCTCTGGCACGGCCTCCTGGTCGGTCTCTTCAACCGCGGGAGCAGCTTCGCTGGTTTCTGTGACCGGCATTTCCACCTGCTCCTGGCCGGCGGTTTCGCTTTCAACCGCAGCGCTTTCCGCTTTTGCTTTTTCTTGCTCCGTTTGCCCGCTACTACTAACAATCTTTACCGCCTTTTTCTGCGACGTTTCTTCCTGAGGCATCCCGGAGACAAAGGTTGGTACGGCTTTCCCTGTACGTTTTGCAATCACCTGTTCACTGGACTCAAAATCCAGAATGACCTGCCCATCCAGGGTCAGTAATGGCGTACCCGGTTGTTTCAAGGGACGGGTACCTCCTTTTTCGATCCAGCGTCTTCGCAGTTCTTCCGTATTCAGGCGCATCCTGACCAGTTCATCATAAATGCGATCTGGGTCCACCTTGATGTTGCCATACTCATCTTTGCGTAATTCGTAGGCGATCAGTTTTGGGCCAAATTCCGGATGCTTGCGTACAATGTCGTAAATTTTGGTTTTAACTTCGATGCTTAAATGTTTTCTTTCAATGGGATCGTCCATTACAGACAGAAATTCCTTAAGGGCGCTCAAGCCCTTGCTTTCAATAAGATGTTTGTAGCGATAGTAGTGGGCCGGCGAAACTTTGAGCTTTTGCAAAGCGTCCTTCACTTTCATTCCGGAATCGATCAGACGCTTTAATTCCCGCTGAGTATTGATGATCACTTCGCTGGGCATCATCTTTTCGCGGATGGCTACAACCGTTATGTCGTCGTTCTGAGGAGCCCCGCCGGTAAATTCTTTCAGTTCCTGATTAATGGACTTAATAAATTCAGCCACGCTCAGATGGGCATTGCGACGGATGGCATCCAGAAAGCGTTCTTCGCGGAACAGCTCGCGCTTGCGGTTCATGGCCTCGGTAACACCATCTGTGTACAGGACAAGAATGTCATCTTCGCGCAGGCGGATGGATTCGGATTTAATGGTACGTCGGAATAAATCCGGATCCGGTAACTGGATACCAACCGGAAAGCCCGGCGGATTCAAATAATAGGTTTGCCTGGTCGAGTTGCGGTACAAAATCATGGGATTGTGGCCGGCGCTGGCAAAATGGATTTCGCGGTTGCGCGAATCGAGCACCACGTAGAACATGGTTACAAACATGCCGCGCTTCATATCTTCAACCACAAAATCGTTAACCCGGGCCAACACTTCCGCCGGATTTTTATTGCCCCTTGCCTCCAGGCGCAAAGCGGTGCGGATCATGGTCATGATCATGGAACCCGGCACACCTTTACCGGAGACATCTGCAACACAAATGCCGATGGTATCGTCATCCACTTCAACAAAATCGAACAGGTCGCCACCCACCTCTTTGGCCGCTTCGTAATAGGAAGAAATATCGTAACCTTCCACCTTGGGGAAATCGCTGGGCAACAGCATCTGCTGAATTTCCTGCGCCACCTGCAATTCTTTTTGTAATTTTTGCTGTTCTACCAGAGTCACCTGGGCTTCACGGAATTTATTGGTCATCTCATTGAAAGCCTGGGCAATCTCACCGATCTCATCGGAAGCATCAATGTCAATTTCATCCTGATCCAGCTTGCCATGCACCACCTGACGCACCCAATCGGCCAGACTGTGAAAGGGCTGTAAAATTTTGTGAATCAGGAAGAAGATGGGCACATAGCCTACCAGCAGGACGATGATCAAATAAATAATGATTCGGATTTTGCGCTGGGTTACAAGATCATCTATGGTTGTTTTATTGATCCAGACATGCACCTCTCCCAATTGCAGGCCATTGGCCATGATAACCGGGATGATCAGATCGTTCACCGTCAGGGTATCATTTACCGCATAGGTTACACGCAGGGCTTTTTGAATGGTATCCGCTTTTTCTGAAACGGGGGTAAAATGCAGAGCTTTGAAAGGATAAATGACCTCTGGTCGGCTCCAGGCTAAAATGGTTTGCGCTGTATCGGTCACAAAGACTTCTTGAATGAACGACAGGTGGCTTTCACGCACTTTGTAGGCCTTCTCAAAGAGAATCGCAGAATTTTCGGCCAGCAGATCATCCACAATATTCGCAGCCAGGGCCTCGCCAGCGGTAGCCGACAGGGTGTAAAGGTTGTCCTTAATATTGGATTCAGTACTGTAATAAACCGGAATAAAAAAGAGTAAGGCAATAATCGTAAAGATAATACTGGCCACAATGGAATACTTGGTTTTCAGGTTTAAGGCGTGCCATTTGCTTAGTAATGAGGGCTCATGCGTTTCATCCCGAAATTTGGTAAGCCGTAATTCATTGCCACGCTCTGTAACCGCATATTGCATATCATCCATTAATTTACGCATCATTAAAATACCCAGACCGCCCTTTTTCCCGATCTTGATGTACTTATCCAGGTCTGGAGTATTGGCCTGGCGGGGATCGTAACTGGTGCCCTGGTCAATGATAATAAAGGTCAAACTCAATCGGCGGATAATTGCTTTTAAAGTAATTTCGCCATTTTTAATATCGCGATAGCCATGGCGGATGATATTGGTACATGCTTCATCGACCACCAATTTAAAGGAATTAATGATTTTATCGTCAAATTTGTATTTTTTGCCGATCCGTTCGATAAAATCGCGCACCTGAGTTAAATAACTCATTTGCGCCGGAATGGTGATCTCTTCTTTTTTTACATTTTTGAACATTTAAATTACCACAAGTTATTTACTTTTTTTCAAACGTTCACGGGCGTTTTCAATGGCCGTCAACACCTTTTTATTGTAAGGATAATCTTTTAAAATTTCCTGCCAGATGTCAATCGCTTCCTGATATTTTCCTTTAACAAACAAATCCACGCCCTGCAGAAATTTTTTCTCGGCTGCCGGGCTCAACGCTTCCTGTTTACTGCGGGCTTCGATCTTTGCTTTCTCATAGTATTGTTTGACCAGATCGTTATCCGGATTTAACTTCAAGGCTTCTTCAAATACCTTTAAAGCCAGATCATATTCACCCAATTCAAAGAAACTCAGACCTCGTTGAATTGTTTCCTGAACTTTAATGCGCTGGCTCAAGGTCTCAATTTCCTGTTGCAAGGCCTGGTTGTCGCCACCCAATAGGCGCGCTTCCCCAACCAGGCGCAAAGCTTCGGAATAGTTTCCCTTCCGGAATTCCTGACGAATTTTTGTCACCAGACGATTCAATTCCTGATTCAAGCGTCGCCTGGTGGTATTGATCGCCTCCAGGATGGTCGGATCGTCTGGCGCTCGTTCCAGAGCCAAATTAAATTCGATTAATGCTTGCGTAAACTGATTATTGTTCAGATACGTTCTTCCTTTTTCAAAATGTTCCTGTATGAATTGTCGGTCGCTTTCCGCTCTTTCTTTATCTAATGCCGTTTGCACCGCTTTTCTGCGCTCTTCATCCAATCTCTTCTGCAATAGAGCATCGGCCGAATCCAGCATCACTTTGGCTTTTTGATTAAAGGCGTCGTAGCTCAATACCTGCTGATATTCTACAATCGCATCCAGGTACTGTCCTTCCTTAAAAAACTTATCGGCCTGTTCCAGATGCTGTTTAATCATTTTTTGACGATCTGCCTCACGAATGGCGGCAATCAGCTTCTCTTCCTCCTCTTTTTTACGCGCTTCGGCCAACTTTAACAAATCGTCGCGGGTAGGCCCAAAACTCAGTGAAACGGAAAAGCGATGCACACTGGAAAACACATTGCTGTAAGGGCTGGAAGAAAAGGCGTAATCGATCTGAAAGATGCTGTATTGCAAACCGGCTCCGAAGGTGGGGGAGCTGTTGTCCAGGCCAAGACGCACCATGGCCAGATTGCGGAATTTGTACTCTGCGCCAAAATGGAAGCGCATGGAACGTTTTTGTGAGTAATCCAGATCAAGCATAACATTAAACTGATTGCCGAAGCCTTTAAGTAAAATACGTCGTAAAATTCCTAAACGCACAGACAGTGGAAATTCATCCACATTATCGCCCTCTTTAACCTGAGGGGCAAAAAAGTTGCGCAGGCTCAGTCCGATGGACCAGTCCCTCAACAGGGCGCTGGTAAAGATTTGCGGCCGGTACATCAGGCCCAGATCCATGCCCACGCCCATGTCTACTAAGTTGCCCTGATCCACAAGTCCATTCCAGGCGCGGCGTACCAGACGAATGGTCAGACCGCTGCTGATATCAAAGGGTAATTTTTTAGCGTAGGAAAAAAAGCCATGGTATTCTTCCCACGAAAAGGTGCCTAATTGCGTATTAAATTCATCGGTTTGTCGAATGCCGCCGATGCCGATTCGGGCCACCCCCAGCCCAAAGGTGCCTAAGTTCAAGGTTGGAAAGGCGTACCCTAAAAAATCGTAATTGGCGCCCTCGAACAAGGAGGTGTGAAAAAAGGTAGCGCTTTGCTGGTAAACAAACTCCAACCCGGCCGGATTCCAGAACACCGCTGTGGGATCGTCAGCCAGAGCCGTAAAGGCGCGGCCCAGACTAAAGGCCCGTGCGCCAAAGCCCATGCTCAAATTGCTCTCCGTGCCCCCTTCGCCCTGCTGGGCAAACAGATGGCCGGCAAACAGGCCAAAAAGAATTAAACCAACGCTTAACGCTCTTTTTATATTCGTTCTTTTCATGATCTTACACCATTTTCTTCTTTACTTAATATAAGCAATTTTTGTAATAAAACGCTTGTTTGCCCCTCCTGCAAGAGGTTTGATATCGATGGTACACAAATAGACGCCATTTAAAACCCGTTCACCGCGGTCATTCTTCCCATCCCAGCGCACAAGCCGATCGTAAAAGCCTCTTTGTAAACCGCTTAAACTCTTGCTCCATACCAGCTCACCAGTTAAGGTGAATATCTTAATCTCTACATCGGAATTCTGCTCCAGTAAGAAGGCGATATTTGTGTAAGGGTGCAGCCTGCCAAACGGATTGGGGAAATTCCCAAAAGCTTCCTTGGGATCGCTTGAAACAAGCGTAAAAGGTTTCGAGATCAGTTCATCACTTTCTGTTAGACTATTGCCCTGCGAATCAGCGGTTTTCAATGGCTTGTCGGCATCAAAGTCATAGGCGCTAACTTCCTGCAACTGCGCGCGGAACATGCGATTGACCACATTGTCCTGAAAATCCGCCACTACCACCAATTTCTTCTCTGTTTTGGGCTCCAGATCAGCCGTTTGATCGAACTGAATCCAGAATGGATTGTCGGTGGAATCCGTTAAGATCAACTCAGCGTAACTTACCGTCGGTTTGGCGGCTCCCTGAACATCGGCGTAATCCATCACGCGGAGGGACTTAATCATTTGCAGAAGGGCGCGGGTCGAAAGCAGGTTTTCCGCATTCGGAACATCATTGGTACCATAGAAAGCCAGCTTTAAACCATTGACGTGTAGGGGATCATCAAACTCTTTGTTGGACACCACAACCGACATCAGCGGAACATTGGTTTGCGCTTTGGTCAGACTGGTATCGGCAATATCCAGCGGTTCCGTACGGATGGTGATCGTTTTTTGTCGCACACGAATCGGAATGGCCACTTTGCTTAAATTTCTGTCCAGCGCAACCGGCTGCTGCGTATTGGCATCTAATGGCAACTGGTCAAAATTAAAGTTCAAACTGGTTGTCAGAATTTCAAACGGCGCTTTGATGGTCCAGCTCAATACCTGTCCTGTGTCTGAGAAGGTTTGCCTGAGAGTTGAACCCTGAACAAGTTTAAAGCCCTGTTTTAAGATGGCGCTGTCCAGGGCCACGCTTCCGTTGCCACTCAGAGCCGCGTAATGCAGAGAGCTGTTGAGCGGAGCATATTGCGCTTTCAGCGAAATAGTGAGTTGTTGTCCCTGAGAGAGTAAACCGGAATTCGCTACCGTAGCCGGTTCCAGTTGGGGCGCACTTAAAGCCAGTGTGGCCTTAAGTTGAATGGTCAGGGTGGTTGTTTTTTGATCTGTAACCTGTAATCCGCTGTTTTCATCAATACCGATCACCTGTAATTCGATTGACTCCGTCCCGCTTCCGCTGTAATCTTCGGGCACTTTCAGGTTCCAGAGGGCCTTATCATTGGCGCCAAAGGGAATGGGCTCCGGATTTTCTCCCAGCTTACCGGAAGGAACATGAATAAGCAGATAAGGATTAATCACATTCTCTGTTTTCTGAATTTGCACGCTAAAAGGATAATTCTGTCCGGTCGAGAGCGTGTCCTTCGGAAAAGAAAGGATGGTGATTTGCGCTTTTTGACTGATGAAAAGGGTTTTAAGGATTTTATCGTTTTGAATAAAAGCCGGCTGGTCTGAATTTGCATCCCGCGGACGTTCAATGACTTCAATTTCCAGTTGATTGTCCTGCAAGATCTGAGCAGCCAGGATTTCCGGAGTTAAATTGCGTGTTTCGAGTAACTGCAGCCGATCGTGGATGGATTTGCCCAGCGTACGTTGTTGTCCGCGGGCCCGCGCGCTCGTTTCCAGAACCTTAATCCACCAGAAGACCGGCTGTCCTTCGTTAAAGACTTTTAACGAATCGCTGGCTAATGGGGTGCCCTGGGCATCTACAATCTCAAAGGCCTGGCCCGTGCGCAGAACCATTGTCCCCTGTCCCTGAACCGGCGTTTCCTCCGATTGATTTTCAACCAGGGCCTGCAGCTTAAAAATTTGTCCTGGAGAAACGGAATCATCAATGGCGCCAGCCGGTTCAACGATTTTAGCCGTCAAACTCAAACGCGCTTTGTCCTGCACTTTAATGTACAGGGTATCTCTTTTAACCACCTGATTTAAATTGGGGATCGAAGCGCTTTTGGCCAGGGTGGTAATAACCATGGGTTGCCAGTCCATGGGCTCCTGCGGCGCTCTTACATTCCAGGTTAAATCCACAATCTGTTGATCCACAGAACGCGTCAGGCTGGTGTCCAGCGAGGTGAATCCCTGAGGAGGATTCAGAATCACTTTTTTGTCCCCATCCAGCAGGTAATAAAAAACCTGACGTGAAAAAATCTGAATAGGCGCCTGATCTGTGGAGACCACCAGACTATCGTTATTGTTTTTAACAAAATGGCTGATGATTTCAATATCATCGATCTTTTTAACGCTTAGAATTAAGGTGTCGGCTGCTGCCGAAGGATTGGAAAATGCCCAGCGCCCACTGTTTTCATCCAGCGCAGGATGCGTTGTGTCGGCCACCACACGAATCTGACCATCAAAATTCACTGAAGGCGCCAGAACCTGCCAGGTGGTCTTTTGACCGGTTTGCACTTTATGGCTTAAGGAATCTCCTTCCTGCAAAGTCAGATGGCTGCCCAGTGTATCCAGGCGGACCCAGATGGCCGGCGTAATTTGCGCACTTCCATTATTAATCACCGAAGCAGACAGCGCAAACTGTTGATTTGTAGAGCGGAACAGGGTATCATGGACGGCTTCGCTCTTATCCAGTTGCACCACCAGGTCCGCATGTTTCACAATCTGAAAAACAATACCCACCGAATCGCGTTTTACCACCGCCGGTTGGCCACTGTTCACATCTGCGGGTCTTTCATCATCCAGAATCCTGAGATAAACCACGCCCTGCCCGGGTTCGGAAGGCATAAGCAATGTATCGCTATAGGCTCCTACCTTAAAGCCTTCGATCACATTTTGCGAAGTATTGGCTTGTTGTGTTTTACGATTCAAGGTAAAGACAATGCCTCCGCTGGCTTCCAGACGAATGGTGCCGCTGGTGTCAAACCCGGCCTGTCCCGCATTGCCGATCAGGGTTTGCAAAACCACTTTTTGACCAGTGGAGACAACAAAATCTTTAGCCCCTTCCGGAGCTGCGATTTTACTACTTAAAAAGATTTGCGGCGGGGTGACCACTTTAACCGGTAAGGCCGACGAACGAATGCTCATGGCCTGCCCGCTGTTGGCATCCAATACAATAGCATCTACGTAGATATTAAACGTTTCGGAAGAAGCGGTACCGGGCGCGACCAGACGCCAGCTAACCGTCTGCGTGTCCAGGCCGTCCGGCAGGTTTTGCAAAGAACTGTCTTTAACAGAAAAACCATCCGGTAAAATGATGCGCGCCTGCTTATTTTCCGGCGCAACCGGGCCTAAAAACTGGAATTGGGCCTGTACGGTAAATTCCTGGCCGGCCGAAACCACGCTGTCGATGGCCCCTGTTGGCGCGGGAATAGACAACATCGTCTGTACAATACCCTTGTTTTCCACCTTTACCGGTAAGGCATCCTCTAAACTGGCCACCAGCGCCGTTTGCGCAGTGTTGGAATCAATCGGTATGGTTTTGAACCGAACGCGAATGCTGTCGAACTGATCTCCCAGCGTAACGCCGATGGGCCTTACTGTCCACTCCACGGCATTTTGACTCATGGAAAAATTGCGCAAACTGTCATCGGCCTGGCCAACCAATTGATAGTTGTCCGGCAACCGAATCACTAACTGCCCCTCGCCGTAGGGGGAGGTACCTAAATTTTGCACCTGGGCTGTCACCACAAATTGTTGATTGAGACTCACCACCGAATCCTGCGCCCCCTGCGGAGCAGTGATTTGCGTGTGGATCATTAGCTGGCT
Organism: Caldithrix sp.; assembly: GCF_056497305.1. Taxonomy (NCBI): domain Bacteria; kingdom Pseudomonadati; phylum Calditrichota; class Calditrichia; order Calditrichales; family Calditrichaceae; genus Caldithrix; species Caldithrix sp. The sequence goes on from NZ_JBSMDE010000144.1 coordinate 29,480, forward strand.
GGGTTGTTGCACCGTGATCTGTTCAATATTGTCCACAGGCTGTAAAACGCTCACCGAGCGATCAATCATATCGATGGCGCTGGCAATTTCCGCCTTGAGGGTATTGACGCCCAGCTGGCTGGCCTGCCAGTTTAAAAGGCCGCTGCGTACCGAATCAGGGCCCGGCGGAATGGTTTGCAGCTGCACGCTTCCTAAAAGAATTGAATTGTCGCGGTAGATTTTGATGGTTGCGCTCTGGATCGTATCCTGTCCAAGGTTTGAAACCTGAACCGTTAGCGGCACCTGCTGGTCGAGATTTACATAGGGTGCATTCGGCGTCTGACTGTTTTTGCTGACCAGCAGAGAGTCGATGCGAATGAAGGCCGGGCGCACCACCTGAACCTGATCATTAACCAGAACAGAGTCTGAGGAGGCCGTGACTGCGGCACGCCGGACATCATAGTATCGGACTGTTGGCTGCACATAGACCAGCCCCGTGTCGGCCGAGGCGCGCAGATTAAAAGAGACCGTAAAATCAAGGCTGTCACCGGCGGCAATGGTCGTATCGGTTACCGTCCCCTGCACCATGACCCAACCAGACGAAACATCCTGACCGCTTTTTAGCTTTTTGAACGTGAAATCAACATCGTATAAAAAGACATCGGACTGTCCGCTATTTAGCAAGCGGAATTGAACCGCCACATTTTCTTCGCTCTGCCGTACAATCTGGGACTCGAAATCGATCTTCTTAAAGTACAAATAACCGGGTTCCACAACTTTCAGAATACCCGATAGCACCGTATCCCGGCTGAACATATTGTTACCAATCGTCTCTCCCATAGTATGCAATTTTACATCATAAGTACCCACTGCCAGGTCAGCCGGTAACTGAACTTCCTCAAAGACCACTTTCGCCGTATCTTTACCTGTAATGGTGTAATTGGCCGAAAGTGGAATGGGATCGATATTAGTATTGAGAATTTCAAGATAATTTTCCGACTTGGGAAGGGTAATCGAAGCTTTGCCGGTATCTTCCAGACTGAGTGTGAACTGTACCTTTTGCAGAGAAATAACGGTATCCGGCGCAAATGTCTGATCCACATAATAGGCGTTGCCCGCTGTTTGCACAAAAAGCTCATCGTAGGTATTGGAAACTTTAATGATGTTTCCATTATCCAGTCCAATTTGACCGTAAATTTTTGTCACGTCGTTAGCTGGAAAATTTTCCGCCAGATCAAAGCGAAATTTGAGAATATTGTTTTCCTCGCGTTTTAATATGGTCAGGGTATCCAGCCGCATCAGGTTAAGAACAAAGGCATCACGGTCTTCATCGTTGGGCCCTTTAAAAATCAGTTTTGTTAAGGCATCGTCTATGGGTTTGGCTTCCTGAGTATTGGACACCTTCATGTAAACGATCAGAGAATCACTACCCTGGACCACATGATCATCGGTCTGAAGTTGGACCGATTTGATAGAAATAATGCTGTCGCCAAAAGCAAACTGTCCGGCGTAAAGCTCTTCGGAATAGGCCGAATCATTGGTCGTACCGGTTAGGACAAGAAAGAGCTCGTACTCTCCGGTGGCAATGGGCAGCACCTCTTCCCGGAAAACGAGTTGTGTAGAATCCGGTTTTCCTGCAATGGTTTTCGTGCTTTGCAGGTCCAGCGGGATCTGATGCACTACCGTACTGGAATTAATATTGCGAATTTGCAGGCGGGTTGTACTGGTGTCCAGTTCAACGGTTGCTTTTCCATTATTGATCAATTTGGTTCTTAACTGAACGGCTGCCGTATCCACAGCCCAGGAAGTAGGAGTGGTTTCGACCCATTCAACCGCAGCTTTACTTTCAACTAAAAACGCGCCAGGCGACGATGATTGAGCCGTGACTTCCTCATTGGAATTCAGATCTATGCCCGTAAGGCTGGCATCTACCTGAACCTGCAAACTATCTGTGCTGATGTCCGGCATTTCCAGAGAGTAGATCAGGGTATCCTGCTGCAATCCATTAACCGTAAAAGGTGTATTGTGGCTGATTAAAGTAGGATTAAATTCATACGGCTGATCAAAATTCACACTGGTCGTGCGCACCTCTACACTGGCCTGCCCATTATTGTTAAATTCCACATATAATTTGCCATGATCATGCAATTCACTGATGGTGTCCGGAACAGCCCAAACCTGTGTAATGTCCAACTGCCCCATGGTCTGAACGGTCAAAGTCCCCGGGGTATCAACCTGGGTAATCTGAAAAGCCAGGCCATCATTCACATCCTCGCCATTGACCCGGGCATAAAAGTCGTAATTGCCCGATTCCGCATCCGGTTTGACATCTACGTCAAATTCAAATTCCAGTCGTTTACCGCTTTGCAAAACTATGGGTAGGGTGGGTTCATTTAAACGCGTAATATTAAACTGGTCTGTAAACGGCTCGCCATCCTTGCGCACCACAATTTCCACGGAATTGATCTGGGCATCGGCACGATAGTTGGCCGAGGCGTTGCTGACCACCACTTTTACCGCAAGATTTTGTTGATTTGTCGAAGCCGTGTCCGGATCAACCACCACTTTAGGGATGGAAACATCCGGGCGATATTGAACGGTCCAGGCGTCATTGACGTCGCTATTTTCAACCGAATAATCGCGGCCGGTGGCTGGTTCATGTACATCCACCACCGCCCAGAACGTATCCGGGCCGACAGTTGCCGTGGCTTTCACATCCACAGGAATGGTGTAGGTCTTTTCCACACCCGGTTGCAAGGTTCCTGGCGCGGGACTTACCGTGCCCTGGGTGTAATTGGCAATGCCATTCAAAAAGTTCAGCGAAAGGTTCTGAATTTCTGCGTCTTTATCGCCGCTGTTTTTCAGGTGAATAAGAACATTAATGCCCTGCTGGCCGCGCGACACCTCTTCCGGCGTCGCCTTGACAGAGATGACGGTAATTAAAGGATTGCCGGTAATAATTTGCCAGATCAACTGTTGGCTGCCGGTCGTTTCTGTTGTTAAACCGGAATAGACATCCGTAAAATTCACCCGTGCAGAAAGAGTATCGTAACCGGTTGCCGAATTGTTTTTTACATCTGTTAATACTGTGATGGTGGTATCGGAGCTGCCACCCAGGGTAAATGGCAAGTTAGGATAGGTAAAGTCGTACAGGCCAATGGTTTTTAAAATGGTCAGCTCATTAATTAAAGCCGGAGCATGGCCGGTATTGCTCAGAGTAACAAGAATTTGTTTACCGGTATCGCCCTGCGAAACGACCGAATCGGGCGAGGTGATGGCCGTAATCTGGACGCTGGCCGCAGAATAGACGGTCCAGCTATCCGGAACATTGGCAGCATCATCAGACAGGGTCGAGTCAATATTGCTGGTTACCAGATTTTGATCGCGGCCCCGAGCCACCGCATCCAGCACTTTTAAGCCTTCCGCATCATCGGCAGGAACCGAAAAATGCAAGGTAAACCGCTGTTTAGCTCCGCCGGCCACAGCCGCTGGTAAAGCCGGCGAAACCGATTCGATTTGCGGATAGGCCGAAAGATAGAGTGAATCTACCAGTAAGGTGGCCTCTCCTTCATTCAGAACGGTCACCACCACAGCGGTATCGGTGCCCTGAGAAATATTCTCTGCAGTAGCGATGACGGAATCGATGGTTAACACAGCCCCCTGTTCAATGGTTAAGGGGTCTGGCACATCAATGTTTTGATTGTAAAACGAACCATTTTCGTTGCCGGTTAAATTCATTTTTAAAGCGTACTGGCCGGATGCGCCGCTGGCCGGGTCGCTTTCAAAAAACAAGGTGTCGCTCTGTTGGCCGCCTAACGATAACGGCCTTACCAGATAGCGTTTAAAACTGGGGTCGGCTTCCAGGTAGAGATAGGATTTGTTCGGATCAAATTGTACATCGGCCTGTCCCTGATTTTGCACAATAACCCAGGGCTCTACCATCTGGCCCGAAGAAATACGTTCCGGCTCAAAATTTTGTGCGATTAAATCCGCTGCGCTTACAATAAGCCAGCTGTCCGTGGTATCGGCTCCGTTATCCGAAAGCACGGCGCCCGAATAATCATCATGGCCGTACAACCAACCGTTCAAAGAGGCCGTTCCAGTGAGGGAAGCGGAATCAACCTGAACCTTAAATTGCAGAGTATCGCTTGCACCTACGGCTAATGTTTTATTTAGCACGCGTTTAATGGTCGAAGCGGCATAGCTGCCGTAAGAGAAACTAAGACCGGCGCTGTCAATACGCACGCTATTTTGCCCGTTGTTGGCAAAACGCATGATCACCAGAATGCTGTCCTGTCCGGTACTAACCGAATCGTAATCGGTTAACACAGACAAAATCGATAAACTGCCCTGGCCCAGGACCTGCCAGGAATCGTATTTCTGTGGATCGCTGGCATGGTAGTCGGTCTGGCTGTTGACATCCTGATAGCCTATTTCTGCGCGGATGGTATCCAGGCCCAGCGGAGCATCGGCCGCTACTTTGATCAGGTAATTTAGATCTTTGCCGGAATTGCCGGGTATGTCAAAGGGAAAAGATTGCAAAGGTGAAAAGATGTAATCCGAATTGTAGTGCAACGTAACGCTATCGCCAAGAGCAATGCGAGCCGTGGCCTGCCCGCTGTTCTGTAAATGAATGCGTAACGTATCGCCCTGTTCTCCCTGGCTCACCAGGGTGTCGCTTAACGTAATGCTAGCAATACTCAGCTGGGCAATGGTCTGCACAGTTAACGAATCATTGCCGGATGCGGTGTAAAGCGTGTCGTAAACGGTTTGCGTATTTTCAGTGCCCACCGTGTACAGCACACCGGCATAAGGACTACTTGCTGCCGAGAGCGAGAGCGTGGCGCTGGCAAACGTTAATTCACTGGTGCTGTTGCCGCTTACAGTTTGATTATCGGTCAGGTAAAAAGTTTGCGATCCAAATTCCAGCCGGGTTTGCGTTTTGTCCAGAATAACATCGTACTGTCCGAGATTTTGCACCTGAAAGGTAAATTGAACCTGCTGGTTTTCAGAAACCACCTGCGGCGCAAACGACACGTATTGTAAATCGGCCTGACTGGTAATCAGGAAATAATCGGTCTGATCTGCGGAATTATCCGTAACACGCTCGCCGGTTGAAAGCGCTGTAACAAAAATTTCAGCATCTACTACAATGGAATCCTCCGGGGCCGTTTCCGGAACGGTGACCGTAAAGTCAAAAGTGACATCCGTACCGGCCAGTATGGTATCCACGCCGGCTGTTCGAACCTGTTGAAAGCCATAATCCGGTGTAAAGGTCAGATGAACGGAATCGACTTTGACGTCATAGTTACCGGAATTGCGAACTTTAAGACGAATCTGATCTTTTTGCTGCCCGCGTTGGACCGTCCTGGGAGCCGGAACCGTTACGGACAATAAACGAACCGGCTCAACGCTTAATTCGCCATCATCGGTAAGCGTATTGCCTTTCAAACCCGCATAAGCTCCTGTGCCCGTAAAAGCCAATTTAGGCGTATAATTACCGGCGTCAATACTGGCGGGTATGGTTTTCGATTTAAACTTCAGCCGATTGCTGCCCAGAGCAAGGGTTAATGGAGAATCGAGTTTGGTAGAGTAAAGCGCATTGGCAAAGCTAAAGGTTGTTTGACTGGTATCCAGCGGCACCACATCCTGCCCTGGATTGTTCACCGTAACATAAAAAGCGACGCTCTGATTTAAGTTGACAATTTTCGGCGACAGAGAATTGCTCTGATAGCGAATGGCATAAACCGTAAACAAAACACTGTCCACTCCGGCAATGTACGCCCGCACTTTTGAACTATCGACATTCTCCGGGCTGATGTAGGTCGTCTGAGCCAGACCGTTGGCATCCGTATTGACCGAATAACTGGACAAAAAGCCGTCCGAATTCAACGGTTCAAAAGAAATGTTTTGTGAAGAAATGACATTCCCGTAGCGGTCTTCAACGCGAGCCCGCAGCAATTGACTGTTGCCGGCAACACCTGTGCGCTGATCGCCTGAATCGGCAATTACGGTAAAGGGCTGGTCAGGGAGCAGATTGGCGTAAACAAAGAGATCGCTCAAACCGGAACTACTGACCTTTAAGGTGTCGCGATCAACCATCTGGCGTAAAGTCCACTGAGTGGCTACCTGTCCGTTGACATTGGAAACAGAAGAAGAGGGATTCACCTGTCCGCTTGAGGTTGCCTGCCAGGTAACGGTGACGCCACTCACCGGGTTGTCGTAAGCATCCACCACTTTAACGCGCACAGAATCACCATAGGTGGTAGCCACCGTGTCCTGCTTATTGTTTTCGCTAAGCAACACAAGATGATCTGCTGCCGCCGGATCGGCTGTAATGCTGAAGAATACGCTGCCACTGTTCAACAGATTTTCATTGTAAACCGTAATCTGATACAAACCGCTTTTGCTGCCCGGCGTAAAATAGACAGAAGCCCGCCCGGTCTGATCGCTCGTCGTCGAAGCGCCTGGAGAAAAGGCAAAATCGCCTCCGCTCTGCGGATAATTGAGAACAGCAAAGGTCAAAGGCACATCGTTTACAGGATTGCCCAGACTATCGGTTACCTCTACAACCAGGGGTTGCGCCAATTGGGTTTGAACCACACCACTACGCGCGCTGTCGTTACTGGCATCCACCCAACGATTGATGCTATTGGCCTGCGATTCCAGAACATTAGCCGTAAATTTTAAAGAATCTGGAATCGCATTTACCACCGCATAGACCGAATCTTTGCCAACCGAAGTTTTCAATTTCCATTTACTGCGCGAAATACCCAGACCGTTGGTTAAATCGGTCGTTGGATTTAAGGAACCCGTTTGATCCTGTAATTTCCAATTAACCGTCACATCGGGTACAGGATTATTAAAAGCATCCAGCACTTTTACCGCCAGCGAGTCATCTAATTCGGAACCGGCAGAGCCACTAAACGTGCTGGATGAAACATAAGCCATACTGAAAGGCGCTCCTGCGCTGACTTTTAAAATGCCCGAGGCATCGCTTAAGGTATTTCCAGCATAATATTTGTGAATGTTGAGTTTACCGGAATTTACTCGGGTAAAATTAAAAACATTGGAAGAAGCGGAATCGACTGTGGAAAAGTAACCTATGGAATCGCCGGAAGCCGACCATTTCACAGCTACGTCGCCCAGGTAATTGCCGTAGATATCATAACCGGCCGCGTAAAGCGTCCAGCTATCACCGGCTATAGCCGTTGAATCATCCAGTTCCACTCCGCCATTATTAGCCGCCGTCCGGATTTTAATGCTGGCTAATTCGGCTTTGTTAACGGTAATGGTTCCGGTTTCGTCATCTGTCCAGCCATTGGCATTGCTGGTCACTACCGTTCCCGATCCCGGTTCTGTAGGATTGAGCGTGATCACATAGGTGTTGGTATTATTGGAGCTTAATCCGCTTAATGTGCCTGTTGTTGACCAATCTACATCGGCATTTGCTGCAAAATTATTATGGCTATCATAGCCGGCGGCATACAGGGTAAGGGTTTGTCCGGCCGTTAAAGTAACCGCACCAACCTCCTGCCCACCTCCGTTGGCTTCATCGCGGATCAACACATAGGATATGGCTCCGGCATTCACGGCAATTCGCCCGGTACGATCTGAAATCTGTGAATTGCTGGCAGCCGAGGCTTCAATAGATCCGCTGCCCGCTAAATCGGGTGTAAAGGTTACAGAAGTCGTTGGATTCGCAGGGGAGAGGCTGCCGCTCAAATTGTTTAACGTCCAGTTGGCTGAAGTTTGCCCAATGTAATTCCCGTCCGCGTCATATCCAATGGCAAACAGGGTTAACGTTTCATCGGCTGTAATGGAAGTGTCGCCCAGAGTCTGCCCTCCATCCCAGTCTGATGTTTGTAAACGCAATTCGGCCAGCGCACCCGTAGAAACCGTAATGGTGCCGGTCTGATCAGCCGTGGCTCCTCCAGAAGGCGTGGCCACAATTTGTCCGCTCCCCCCGGCCTGGGACGGGCTAAACGTGTATTTGGTACCGGTAGCGTTAACGCTTTCCAGAGTGCCGGTCGAACTCCAGGTTACATCGCTGTCTGAAATGTAATTACCATATTGATCATATCCGGCTGCGTACAGGGTTAAAGCATCATCGGTGGTCAAACTCTGATTTCCCACCTCGCTTCCGCCGTTGTTGGCCTCACTGCGAATCAATACATAAGACAGGGAACCTACATTAACGGTAACCAGACCGCTTTCGCCTTTAATATCGTTATTATCGCTCTTTGTTGCGCGCACCGTAAAACTGCCGGCCACCGTGTCCGAAACGCTAAAACTCAAGGTGCTATCGTTGTTAAAGGTCAAACTGCTGGAGGGGCTGACCGTAGCTGTGCTGCTGCCCGGCGTGCTGATGTTGACCGTGCCCGAATTGACCACCCCGTTGCCGTACTGATCGCGGGCTGTGATGGTAAAATTAACACTGCCGCCGGCCGTCATGCTTTGATCTGTGGAAGGCGAAAAGGTGTAATAGGAAACACTCCCGGCCTGTAAACTCATCACGTAAGTGCTGCTGACGCTGCCCGAAACCACATCGATGCTGTCCGAACCATAACTGGTACTGGTGCTGGCGCTGTAAAGCGCTTCAGCCACGCCATTGGCATCCGTGGTCACGCTGATGTTGTCCAGACCATTGGAAAACGTGCCATTGCCCCGTACACGCGTAAAGGTTACTGAAGCGCTTTCAATCACATTTCCGTAAGCATCTTCCAGACGAAATTGCAACAAACGATCGTTGCCCACTTCAATCGCATCTTCGGCCGTGAGACGCACAAAATGATCGGCTGCGGCCGCGTTTACTGTGATTAAACCGCTCTCTCCGTTTACATCGCTGTTGCTGGCATTGACTGCGCGTACCGTAAAACTGCCGGCTACTGTGTCCGACACGCTAAAACTCAAGGTGCTGTCGTTGTTAAAGGTCAAACTGCTGGAGGGACTGACTGTGGCTGTGCTGCTGCCCGGCGTGCTGATATTGACCGTGCCCGAATTGATCACCCCGTTGCCGTACTGGTCGCGGGCCGTGATGGTAAAATTCACGCTGCCCCCGGCCGTCATGCTTTGATCTGTGGAAGGCGAAAAGGTGTAATAGGAAACATTGTCAGCGACCACATTTACACTATATCCGCCATCTGAGGTAGCAGTCCGGGCGCTGGAATCCAGAACGGCGTCATAGGTGCTGGGGAATGCATTGTTCTGAGAAAGCGAAGTGGGCAGGCTCAACCCAAAAACAACGCGCAGACTATCAATCACATCAAATGAAGATGTTCGGATAAACAGGGAGTCACTGGCATTATCGTAATACCAGGTAGCAAAACCCGGATCATCCGGTTGTGATTGGCTATTCTGCAAATAGGCGGAAGAGCCGTTGATGTAAATGGCATTGACCGAAGGGACCGAAGCAAACGGATTTTTAATGGCAAAACGGTCTAATTTACCCAATCCTTTTGCTCCGAGCAGATCGATATCATAAAAGGTGTAGTGAAAGGTGGTGTAGGAACCTGCCTTCCCGCTGGAAGGCGAGATGGCCGCCGTTACGCCTGAGGTTAATGATTTGTTGTGAAAAAGAATGGCCATATTCGAAGTGAGCGGGCCCAGGCCCAGGCCGCTCCCATAATAATAGGTTAAGCCATCGCTGCTGTTGGCCGCAATACCGATGGTAGCCGTTCCACCGCCATTGTAACCAGAATCCACGGTGTGGTATTGTATTTTAATCAAATTTGAATGTTCAAACAGAATCACTTCGAAAATGAGCGTTTTAGTCTGTCCCAGGTCCGAATCAACCGCATTCCATTGCACAATGACCTTTCGATTGGGAGAGGAGCCCTGAACGGCATAAAAAACGCCGCCATCATAACGTGAATCGGTGATTAAATCATCCCAGTAAGGAGCAATAATCGAGTCCGGTGCCCCGGCTCCAGGCAGGGAATCATTCACCGGATAAGAATTAGTGCCTGGATTTTTAAAGCTTACCCAGCCATTAGGTGAGATGAACAGACTGTCGTGAGCCACGCCATAAAAGGTAAATTTAAACGGGAGCTTTACGCCCACAGGGGCTTCATCATTGAATCCGGCGGCAAAAATCTGATTGCTACTGGAATAAATGTCAATCCAGCTGTAAGGAACCGTCACAGTTCCCTTGGAATCGGTCCACATGTGCCCAAAGGCGTCATTACCGCCCTGATTGGCCAGAAGGGGACTCACCCCGAAAAATAGTGAAATGAAAAGGAAGCGGATGATTTTATTCATTTGTTACACACCTCATTTACCTGGTAACACTTTGCTGAAAATTGATTTCAGCCTGGCTGAGCACCGTTCCCGGTTGGCCGTTTTGTTGCAAAGACAACCATTTTAAAAGCCCCCGGTCCTGCCCCGGCCGTGGATTGTTCAGATTTAGCTGAATGGTCAAGGTTCCTCCCAGCAAAGTAATCCCCGGAGCAAAACGCAAAATTAACAGCGAATCGACACGCGTCCAGTGGATGACATTTTGCGAATCCGGCACGGACTCGCTGTTTTTTAACCAGAACAATTTCTCTCCGGAGAAAATCTGAACCGGGACAAAATGGGTACTAGAAGGAAAACTCAGCGCCAGCCCATTTTTAACATTTTGTGTTCCGTTTAGCTGAAGGCTAACATTCCAGTTTTCCGTTCTATGAGGATTGAAATTGGATTTTACAGAAATGGTGTAATTTTGTGCCTGTAGTAAATGGGCGCTTAGCAAAAGCAGAAGCACAAACCAATTGATTCTTTTCATTCTACACTCCCTCATCAACCTATTAAAATGATTATTTTTAAATTTCGTCTCTGTCTGAGCTTTTCTCAGTGATGCAAAACACAAGTAAAAAATTAATTCAAATTCAGGCAGCCTAATGTTTAGTAGGTTTTGGAGTAACATGCTTGACGATATCAATGAAGGCTTTCACCACTTCCGGGTCGAATTGCTGTCCGCTCTGTTGTTTTAAAACTTCGATGGCCTGAATTTCCGAAAGGGCATCGCGGTAAGGGCGCCTGGAGGTCATGGCATCATAAGCATTGCAAACAGCCAGCAAGCGCGTTTCAAGGGACAGCTCCTCTCCTCCGATACGATGCGGGTAGCCTCTTCCGTTAAAATACTCGTGATGATGGACAGCCATGTCGATCATCAATTCATTAAAGCCGGCAGATTTTAAAATCCTCCCGCCTTCCAGTGTGTGCGTCAAAATGCGTTCTTTGATCTTTTCGTCTCTGGGAGTATTTGAAAGCGACTTATCGTACAACAGATAGCGATCGTCAATAGCTGTTTTACCAATATCATGCATCAGAGTCCCCAGCCCCAGCTGTTTAATCTCATTATTAGAGAAACCCAGGCGTTTTGCCGTCACCGAAACATAATTTGCGGTACGGATCAGATGCCCCCGATTAAAGATAAACTTGGCCTCCATGGCATAAAGTATGGCCCTCACCGTCCTGGCAAACTGATCGCGGTATTCGTCCGACTGCTGCACCTGTTCCAGAATAAACGCGCTCTGGTTGGCCACCACTGAAATTAAATTAAACTCCTCTCTGGTGTAATCTGCGCCGGTCACTTTAGGACCGAACACCACTATTCCAATAATACGATTTTTAGTGTAAATAGGACAGATGACATCTTTTTCAAACTGCTGCAAAAACTGCAGTTCATCGGTAAAAACATTGTCTTTGGGTAAATCTTTGACAAACACCGGGTCTCTGAAGGCGCGCAAAATGGTAATAATGTTACTATCCAGAAAGATACGCAGTTGATCGGTTTTAACAGATCGCAAACCTTTTTCCACCAGAACGCCCCAGTAATTCTGATTCTTCTTTTCACGGGCCATAATAAAAGCGTGGCTGCTGCCCATTTGCCCCAGAGCCGTTAGCAAAAAAGACCGAAGCACATCTTTGGAATCTTTCCCTATCTGGATCTGTTCGCTTATGGTCAGAATATTTTGAATTTCAATCTCACGCCTTTTAATATTCCTATTTAGCTCTTCTGACCCTTGTTGTAAAATAGTTAAACTCTTTTTGTAATGCTCTCTTTCTTTTTGAACCTGTTTTAATTGGCTTTCCAGCTTTTTTTTCTCAAGTTGAAATTGCTTGATTAATCGTTTTCCCTGGTAAATACTGAAACTGAGCACACCGTACACAATCGACTGGCTTACCAATTGAAACAGAAAATCCGGAATGTAGGACGCAAAACCATAAGCCAGGCTACTGGCCATCAGCAAAAGGCCGCCCAGGTAGTTAATGCGCTTAAAATATTTTTCTTCTAACAGCAGGGCGTTGCTCACCATACACAGAGCCGGAGCAGCCATAAATAGCGCGGATCCGCCGGAAAGAGGATAAAGAGCGCCAAATAAGGTAATGAGGTCCAGCCCCAAAACAAAGGCTGCCATCGAAGGGACAAATTTCTTTTGATAGGTAAAGATCAACCAGCTCACCAGAGACAGAGCCTGAAGAATAAGGCCCGCCAGGGCCAGAGAGTAGATCAATCCATGAACTCTGGCCGGTGGAAAGGAAATGATCAAAACACTGATTAGTAAAACAACGGCTTTTAGCCCGGCAAATACAGGGCCAGCCTTTTTCTCAAAAATAAAAGGTTCTGTTTTCATCATTTTAAAATAGCTCTTAATAAGATCAGAAATTCTTTACCGTCATTTTCAACCAATTTCTTGTTTTTCATGGCCTTTTCGTAAGAAGGATTAATTTCCAGGGCGCGATCAAATTCATTTAATGCCTGTAAAAATAAGTTGCGGCATTGAATTAAATGCACCACCCCTAAACTGTTCCACAAATCGGCATACTCGGGCTTAACTTTGATGGCTTCTTTTAATTCCTGTTCATATTGCTGAATTTCGCGATCGGTTAAATTGACGCCATCGTACATGAATTTTAAATAGAAGCTGGTACTGATTAAGCTGCTGGTGTCCTGCGGGAACAACCGTTCCCGTTGACTGACTAAAAGACGAATGGCCTCCTGAAATTCTGAGCGGTCGATGTGTTGTTCAACGCTTAAAAAATGTTCCTCACTAAAAAGCGGGGAGGCCTCTTTAACCTTGCGCAATAACTGCCTGGCCCGGTCAATTCGAATGGAAGGCGGCGGCAAATAGGTGTTTTCCTTCTGCGTTAGAATGCTGTCCAGATAGGTAATCGCCGTGTTGTACTGCGCTTCATGGTAATTGGGATTAATGCGCAAAGCTTCCTGGTAATAATTCAGCGCTTTAGAGTAATTCTTTTTATTGGCATAGGCCATGCCCAGGCGATTGTAAACATCAGCATAGGTGTAACCCGACTTAACGACACGGTTTAGCAAATTGATCGCCTCGTCGTTCCGATTGAGCCTGGTATAGGTGGTAGCCAGAAGAATTAAAGCCCTGTTCGATTTGGGATCGATTTCTAAAACCTTTTTAAACGTTCGAATGGCATCGGAAATCAGGTTATGTTTGAGGAAGAGTGTACCCAGTTTAATCAATGAGTTACTGTTCGGCGCCTGATTGATTCGATCGGCCACTTTAAAAAGGAATCGGATTTCATCAATGGTTGACTGGTGGACATCTTTTACAAAGTTTTTGATGTGGTCTTCCGGCGGGGTGGTCTGTTCTCCTTTACGTCGTTCATAGTGAAACGTTTGTATAGTAATCAAACGACCCTTTTCAAAAATTTCGCAACGCACCAAACCTTTGGATTTGTTTGTCGCGGTTTGGACGTGAAACAATCTATTGCCAATAGCTACATTATCATTAAACCCAATATCAGGCATGCTCTCACTCTCCTAATAATCGGAGCTACATTAAGAATATTTATTTCTTATTTTACAATGATTTCTGAAAAAAGGCAATTTATTTCTGGCCATCAGAGCCCAAAATCAAAATCAGAAAAAAACTTTTCGCCTTCTTCGGGCTGTTCTTCTTCAATCAAGCTTGCAACAATCTTTTCAAATTCTTCTTCCTGTTCAGGATAAATTACAAAATTGAAATCCAGCTCCAGATCCTTTAAAGGAAGGTCATCAGGCAATTTGAGCCCGGCCAACTGGTCTTTAAATCGGTTTACCGCTACCTGAATAGTCTCTTCCGTTATGCCCGGCATCAACAACACCAATGAACCTGGTTCAATATAGGCCAGAAAATCTTCGGTGCGAACTACCGGGCTAATCTGCTGCACCAATAACCGATCAAAACGATTTAACTGATTGCTGTCCAGTTTTTCTAAACTTTCCTGATTTTTCAAACGGATGGACAACAGCCCCAGAGAGCTGTTCTGGCGCAAAATACGGCTCTTTTCTTCCTGAACCCGTTTTTCAAAATATTTTTTATTGGCAATGCCTGTATTCTTGTCCACAAAGGCCTCGCCGGCGGCCTGTTCGTAAATGTGCAGATTGGTAAAGGCCAGATTAATGGTGTTACTCAACACTTTAAAGATGCGCCGGTCGATTAAATCGTACGATCCGCCAAATAGTTTTTCACCGCAAACCATGATGCCGATCAACCGCTCATTGGCCAGCACAGGGGCCACCATTCGCGCATTGGTCTCTTTAAAGAACGGTTCCAGGGCAGCCATTTCCCCTTTAAACCGGATCTCATCCTGATAGAGAATTTCGCCGCCTTTTTCAAAATAAGCAATCAAAGGATGAGTCTGCTCTATTTTGAAAACATTTTGCTCAATTCCAAACCCTTTGGAGTAGAACTCTGAAAAGTCGCCCTCTTTTTCATTTTTGAGCAGAATAAAGGCCCGGTCACAACCCAATTGCCCAACCAGGGTAAGCAAGGAAGTGTTGATCAGACCTTCTCGATCGTGAATGGTAAACAGTTCATTGCTTACCTGAAAAATCTGGTCGATTTCATGCAAGCGCTTTTTAAGATTTTTTTCCACTTCCAGAATTTTGTCGCTGGACTCCAGCAAATCGGCCTTTAACTTTTGAATTTGCCGGCTTAAATTGTTTTTTTCAATTTTGGCGTTTAAACTGTGCGCCAGCAAAGCAAACTGATAATAAAAATTTTTAAACATCTGCCTGACAAAAGGATCGCTGACCTGATGAGCCAGAATGTAGTAATGGCCGGGGCCTAAAGTAAAGGCAAAGGCTTCGTCAATGGTCATGCCCTCCGGCGGAATCAGAAACTTCTTCAACGGCTTTAACTTTAAAATCAGATTTTTGTCAATCATCATCTCCAATTTAACTGTGTTTTTAATTTTGTAATTGAGAGCTTCCTGAAGCTCCTGCCAGACATCGCTATTGCCTTTTTTATGGTACAAAACATGAAAATCGTCTCGAAAAGGATAGGTTAACTCTTTGATGGCCCCTGAAAGGGCCTGCCATTGTTCGGAGGACTCCTCTGCTGTGACAAACTCTTTTACCATTTTATTAAAAACAAATTGGCTCTGTAGTAAAATTTTGTTTTTAATCGCATGTTTGACAACAGGGATTTTCCACAAAGTTTTCAACATATTTCCCATATCAAACCTCACAAAAATGATTAAACCTGATTAAGTAATTTTTTGAAAGTCTTGACATCGACACCCAAAATTTTTGCACTCTTAGTTTTATTTCTATTCATTCGATTAAAAATGTAACGCGCATACTCTCTTTTCACCTCTTCCAGGGTCCATTGTTCATTGGCTGCTCTGAGCAGAGTTGAAGGAATGTTACTGAACAGCTTCTGAGGCAGCATTTCAATGGTTATTTGCTGAGGCTTCATGTACATTACCGTTTCAACTATATTCTGCAATTCTCTGATGTTCCCCGGCCAGTTGTACTGGCGTAAAACATCGTATACATTCGGCTGAATTGCCGGTTTTTTAATATTATACTTTTTTACATAATTATCAAGATAAAAATCAAATAGTTGCGCAATATCTTCGCGGCGTTCACGCAAAGGCGGAATATGGATTTCAATGGTGCTCAGACGGTAATAAAGGTCTTTTCGAAATTTTTTACTGGCTATTTCGTCTTCGATGTTTTTGTTGGTAGCCGCAATAATACGGGCATGAACACTCTCTGTTTTTACCGATCCCACAGGAAAATAGAGCCCTTCATCCAGAACCCGCAAAATTTTGGCCTGTAAATGCACCGGCATTTCGCCAATTTCATCCAGCAGGATTGTACCCCGGCCAGCGGCCTTAAACTTGCCCTGGGTGTCGCGTACGGCTCCGGTAAAAGCGCCTTTTTTAAAACCAAAAAGTTCGGCCTCCAGCAACTGTTCAGGAATGGCCGCACAGTTAATGTGAAAAAACGGCTGCTTGCGCCTTTTCGATTTTAAGTGGATCAGTTTGGCCAGAACAGTTTTCCCGCTGCCGGTTTCTCCGGTGATTAAAACATGCACCTCGCTAAGCGCAATGTAATCGATTTTTTGCAATATGGCCTGGATGACCGGCGAACGGCCGATGAAGGACACATCCGCTTCCGGAAGCGATGCTTCGCCCTGCCCCCTCCGATCGTCCTGAATGGCTGTTAAGATATTGGGCCGCGTAAAAAAGGAGGCATTGGACAGGGGAATGACCAACAATTGATGTTCTAAACTGAATTGTAAAAGTTCGGCTTGCGGTTTTTGACTGAAGCCGATTACCCGATGGTCAAATGCATTCTCCTGAATTTCGTCCACAATCGGGCCATACTCTGCTTCCCAAAAATCAATATCGATTAAAACAAGGTGTGGTTCGTGGTTGTTTACCTTTTGCTGTAAATCGTTGACATCTTCAAAAAACTTCAATTTTATCTGCGAACCATCCAGGTGCTTTTCAAGTAAAGCTCTGCGTTCTGCCGATGGTTCTAAGATTAACACACGAACCATGTTTAAAAATCATTTATTTTAACAAATATCTCTTTTTTCAGACGGGCCAGCCATTTTTGATATTCTTTTTGCATTTTAAAATTCAGAGCCATTTGCTCAATTTGTTCCCAATCCGTTTCCAGCGTTAATTTATGAGCTTCCTGCCTGGCATTTAATTTGACAATGTGGTAACCGTAATCGGTTTTAAACGGTTCGCTGATCTGTCCCGGTTCCATGTTTTGCAACACCTGGCGGAATTGAGGAATTTGCAATTTGTCCAGCTCAAAGGTTCCTAAATGCCCGCGGTCTTTGGTCACATTTTCGTCATCCGAATATTTTAGGGCCATTTCAGAAAAATCCGCGCCTTCCAGGATTTTCTGGCGTATCTCTTTTAGCTGATTGACTATGCGTTCTTCGTCTTCTTTGGTAGGCTGCACCCGAATTAAAATGTGCCGTGTGTGAATGCGTTCTCCCCGGCGTTCAATTAACTGAATAATATGAAAGCCAAATTGGGTTTGCACAATTCCGGAAATTTCTCCATCCTTTAAATTAAAGGCCACGGCTTCATATTCCGGCACCAGATCGCCCCGCTGGGTAAAACCTAAATCGCCTCCCCGTTTGGCAGAGGCCGGATCCTCGGAATAGAGTTTGGCCAGTTTGGCAAAGTCTTCTCCATTTTTAAGTTTTTCCAGAATCATCTCTGCTTTGCGGTAAGCCTTTAGCTGCGCTTCTTCCGAGGGTTTGATGACCTTTAAAATATGGCTGATATCCACGGTAGCCGGCCTGGAAGGCAGGCTGTCTCTGTACATTTTGTAAAACTCTTCTACCTCGCGACGAGACACCTTTACGTCCCGAAAGCGCTTGGCGCGCACCTGCTCTACCAGCATCTGCTCCTTCATCAACTTGCGCGTATCTTTGCGAATCTGGCTGATGGAGCTGCCAAAGATTTCTTCTAACTTGTCCTGCGAACCCGCCTGCTCAATCATGTATTTAATGCGCTCCTCAACGCGTTGATCGAGCATCTGGTCGTCCACCTTTACGGTATCGGCCTCGGCCTTAGCTAACAGCAACTTTTGCTCAATCAAGCCTTCCAGCATCTTTTTGCGCAGTTTGTTGTACTCCTCTGAGCCCGGACGGATTTGCAGTCGGTTCTGCAAGATGTAGTTCTGCGTAAACTGATCAACTTCTGAGCGCAAAATGATTTCTTTATCGACAATGGCCGCAATGCTCTCCACTAACTGCTGGGCATAGGCCTGCCCCATACCGATCACAAAACTGATTAAAAGAATGAATAATTGTGCCTTTTTCATGAGCTTTCCTGTTGTTATTGAATTTTACTTAAATAGGTCTGAATCTGAACTTTTTTCTGCGCCTGCTGAACTATTTGCTGGTACATCTCATCGCGCTTTTGTTTCTTCAGGCGTAAAATAATTTCGTCTTCGACCAGGGCCAGATCGCGGATGGTGCCTTTTTTCTGGTAATCGATGAGTTGTACAAAATGGTAGCCATCGCCAATTTTGATCGGCCTGGAAATTTTGCCGGTCTGCAATCGCTTAATCGCTTTAACCAGCTTTTCCGGCAATTGAGACACCGGCACGTAGCCCAGGTCGCCATTCGGCTGTTCGATACTCGACTTTTCGTCAAAATAGTACTTTTTAATAATTTGCATCAGATTGTCCGCGTTTCTGATCTCCTTAAAGATAGCCTGGTCGTATTGATCCATGAACAGATGAATCACATGCGCTTCATCCTCTGCCCTTCGGAACTCATCCTGATGGGCTTTGTAATAGTCTTCTATTTCGCGCCGCGAAACCTTGAACGAAGGATTGATGGTCTGGTCCAGATAATTCTGAACGATCAGGGATTTTTTGTATTCTTCTACCAGAAAACGCTGGTATTCATCGAGGGTTACATTGTCGTCCAAAGCCATCTGGTAGAGGGTTTCATTCTCTACCCATTTAGAAATTAAATTCTTTTTTAAAGAGAGCGCCAGGTCATCGGGGATGCCTTCTGGCACACTCTGGTTAACTTCTGTCAGGCGCAGATAACGATCGTTCACCTGGGCTACCAGGTCGTCCGGAATTTTTTCGCTACGCCGGCAGCCCAGTAAGCCAAGGATAAAAATAAAAAGGCTAATGGTCACTAACTTTGTTTTGATCATTGCAACGAATCCACTAATTTACGGTTTACTTTTACAGAGTAATGATCTTTTAATTCTTCTAACCATTGGTCGCGGCGTTTTTTCAAATTCGCATTGCGTACCCGTACTTTAACCTGCTGGTAGGCTTCTTCATAACTGCGAATGGTTTCTGGATGGAGCTTACCGGTTTTAAAAACCACGTAAAAGTTGCGGTATTTTACCGGCCCGCCGATTTTGTTTTCCCCTAATTTAAAAGCCAATTTGGAAACTTCGCCGCGTCGGTTTTTGGTTTTAAAACCAATGTAGCCTTTTTTCTTGCGATAATATTGATCTTCGCTGTACTGTTCGGCCAGCTTTTCAAAGTCATAGCCCTTTTTTGCCAGACGTAAAACTTTGTTGGCCGTTTTTTCATCTTTTAAAGAAATTTCCCACAGCTCAATTTCGGCCGGCTTTACAAACTCATTTGAATGTTCTTCGTAGTAGGCTTTGATTTCATCTTCTGTGGGCTCCACTTTTTGCTTCACCTCTTTGCTGTAAGCCAGCGAAGAGAGTTTTTGCACTTTAAAATCTTTTAAATTGGTTTTTACTTCATAATCCTCAAACAAGCCCATTTTTTTTGCTTCGTTTTCGATAAGTTTGGATAAGAGAATCTGATCCACAATGTTCTCGAATTTAGCAGGATCGGTAATTCGGCGCTGCAGGGCCACAAAGCGTCGGCCGCCGTACATCAAAAAGATGTCGTCCAGGGTTAAGCGTCCGCCATTCCATTGAGCCAGGACCATTGCCTTTTCTGCCCGGGTGTAGTTTTTAGGTTTGTAATGGCCGCTTTGACGTTTCTTTTTAGCTAAGCGCGTCACGGAATCTACATTGGCCTTCAGAATGGTAGCCTGGTACTGCTCTTTCAATGCTTTCTTTTTGGCATTCCACATTTTCAAGGCCGTATCCTGGTGCGCAAAATAGCGGTTGCGTTTAATGTCTTTCTTTTGCCATTCGTAATTATTTTCGTCAAAGAAGGGATTTTTACGCCGATCTTCCACTTTGATGATGTGAAAGCCATAGGGCGTTTCCACAGGATCGGAAATTTCGCCGGGCTTCATGGAAAAGGCCTTTTTCTGAAAGGCATCAACCATCTGGCCCCAGGTAAAATAGCCTAAATCGCCTTTATTTCCTTTGGCGGAAGGATCGTCGGAATATTTTTCGGCCAGATAGTTAAAGCTGGTTTTACCGCTTTTTGCCTCGCGGGCTATTTTTTCGGCCAGTTTAAAGGCCTCCTCTTTGGAGCGTTTGGCTCTGCTGTTGCGCGCCCCCTTGTACTGAATGAGAATGTGCCGCGCTTTGACCTCATCGCGTTGTTTTTCAAAAGCCTGGCGAATTTCCTCTTCCGGAACCAACACATCGACGATAACCTTCTCAAAATATTTGTTGCCGATCAGCCGGGCCTGATAATCGGCCACTTCGCTCAGGTAAAGGCGTGTGGTGTCCAGCCCCATATCCCTGGCTGCATTGACCTGCAAATACTTGTCGATCATATAATTTAAAATGCTCCAGCGTTGCGCCGAATCGATTTTTGCAATGGCTTTGCCGGGAAAACGACGATTCAGTACGAATTTGTAATCATCAACCGTGATGGTTTCTTTTCCTACCTTAGCCACGGTATCTTCCGAAAGGCCGCAGCCCGAAATCCAATACAGACCCAAAATTAAAGCGCCAATGGCCAGTAGCTTTTTCATGGAATCTCCTTTAAAATTTTAACTTCTTCTTTTCTAAACCGAAATCCTTAAAAATGCTTTTGTTAAGTTAATTTACGACTCAGCTATGATGTAATGCAATAATTTAATAGCAAAAGCCATTTGTTCTTCTTTTTTGCTCCCCTCCAATTCAAACTCAACCCCCAACCTTTTTTGATTTAAAAAGCGTACCGGAGCCATGGTCTGATGCATCATGGCCGGCATGTACTTGTCAAAAAATAGCGCTTCATTTTCGGCTGCTTGATCAAAAAAGAGTTTTATTTTACGATTGGCAAGTACAATCCGTTCCGCAAATAATCGGCCGGCAAGAATCTTAAGCTCAATGGCCATCAGAAAGCGCTCCACTTCCGGCGGGTAAGGCCCAAAGCGATCGATCAATTCTTCTTTTAACTCTTCGATCTGCTCCACGGCTCTGAAGTTGACCAGACGATGATAGATGGTAATGCGCTCCAGTTCAATCGGAATGTATTCCTGGGGAATCAACAGGTCAAAATCGACATCGACCTTGGGGTCTGTGGCCCGGCCAGGTTTGATCTTTTCTTCAATCTCCTGCTCTTCGATGTTCACTCCCTGGCGCAACTCTTCGACCGCTTCTTCCAGAATTTTACAGTACATTTCAAAGCCCACGCTTTGCACAAAACCGGATTGTTCTTTGCCCAGTAAGTTTCCGGCGCCGCGCAATTCCAGATCGCGCAGGGCCACTTTGTAGCCGCTGCCCAGATCGGTAAAATCCATAATGGCCCGTAGACGTTTACGCGCCAGAGAACTCAATTTTTCCATGGGCGGTACCAGCAAATAGGCGTACGCCTGCTCATTGGATCGCCCTACGCGGCCGCGCAACTGATACAACTGGGCCAAACCGAACTTATCGGCATGATTGATGATGATGGTGTTGACATTGGGAATGTCCAGCCCATTTTCGATGATCATGGTGGAAAGCAGTACATCGTATTTTTGGGCCATAAAATCGAGCATGACCTGTTCCAATTGCTTTTCACGCAACTGACCATGCCCCACGGCAATACGCGCTTCGGGCACAATCTGAGCAAGGGCTTCTTTGATGCCCATTATGGTTTCTACACGATTGTGCACAAAATAGACCTGGCCGCCGCGTTTCATTTCCTTTAAAATGATGTGCCGCAATTGCCGATCGTTCCAGTGGATGATTTCGGTGTGAACAGGCAGGCGGTTGGCCGGCGGAGTATCGATATTGGAAAGGTCGCGCGCCCCCATTAACGCCGTGTGTAAGGTGCGTGGAATGGGGGTGGCCGTCATGGAAAGCACATCTACCGAAACGCGCAGCTTTTTTAATTTTTCCTTTTGCCGTACGCCAAAGCGCTGTTCTTCGTCAATGATCATCAGACCCAGGTCTTTAAACTTTACATCCTCCGAAAGCAACCGATGCGTGCCAATGACCAGATCGATTTTTCCGCTGGCCAGCCCTTCTAAAATAACTTTTTGCTGGGCCCGGGTTCGGAAACGGTTCAACATTTCAATATTTACCGGAAACTCTTTAAAACGCTGTTTAAAGGTTTCAAAATGCTGAAAGGCTAAAATGGTAGTAGGCACCAACAAAGCCACCTGTTTGCCGTCCAGAATGGCTTTAAAGGCGGCACGCAGAGCCACTTCGGTTTTGCCAAAGCCCACGTCGCCGCACAGCAGGCGATCCATGGGCTGCGCTTTTTCCATATCTGCTTTTACTTCCTGAATGGATTTTAACTGATCCGGCGTTTCTTCGTAGGGGAAGCTGGCCTCCAATTCCTTTACCAGATAATTGTCCTCCGAAAATTTAAAGCCTCCGTGGGCTTTGCGGGCAGCGTAAATTTGAATGAGCTCAGTGGCGATCTTCTGGATGGATTCTTTGGTTTTGAGCTTGGCACGCTCCCATTCGCTGGTTCCCAGTTTAGTCAGTTTGGGCGCGCTACCGCCTTCGGAGCTGTATTTTTGCACGCGATTCAGGCGATCAACCGTAACGTACAGGTAATCGCCATCCTGGTAACCGATTTTAATACACTCTTTTTTAACATTGCCGTAGCTGATGGTTTCCATGCCCAGGTACTGCCCGATGCCGTAATCCACATGCACCACGTAATCGTACAAATTCAAACCGCTCAACTGCCGCAGGTATTCGCCGCTTTTAAATCGGCGGTAAGCCTTCTTGCGTTTGTAGCGCTTAAAAATTTCGTGGTCGGTTAAAATGTCCAGTTGCAGGGCATCCAGACTAAAACCGTTGTGCAGGGTGCCGATTTCTATTTTACCGCGGAATTGCAGCCCTTCTTCTTCAACAATCTCCCTGAGACGCTCCCTCTGTTCCTCGTTGGGCGCCTGAATGATAATCAGACGTTGCGGCTGTTCAGCCATCTGTTTTTTTAGGAACCGGACAAATAGTTTAATGCTTCCGTTAAAATCCGGATGAGGGCGCGCGTTAAAATCGACCAGCGGGGCCTGAGGATCGTGGATTAAATCGCTTTTACAAACCGTCAGGTGGTCAACCATCTGGTCAAAACGCTCCTGAGGCATAAAAACGGCATCCGGCGGCGGAGCTTCGATGCCTAATTCCTGCTGGTCCTTAAAATTCTGACGCGCTTTGAACCCAAACTGCTCTACCTTAGTGTAGGCTAAATTTTGGTCTTCAAAAAACAGGATGGTATTTTGCGGGAGCAGTTGATCGATAAACGCTTTGTTTTCCCGATGTTGTAAATTGGGCAACAGGGTTACTTCGTCAATTTTTTTGACAGAGCGCTGCGAAATAACGTCAAAAAAACGCATGGAATCGATCTGGTTGCCAAAAAATTCGATGCGCAACGGATCGTCGTAATTCCAGACGTACACATCCACAATGCCACCGCGCACGCTAAACTGCCCTACATTTTCCACAATATCCACGCGCTCCAGACCTATTTCAGCCAGCTGTGGAATTAATTTTTCAAAGCTGATTTCCATGCCAATTTTGAGGTACAGCTGAAAATCGACAAATTCTTCCGGCAGGGGTAAGGATTCCAGCAGGGCCTGAGGGGTGGTAACGCACAACCAGTTTTCATGTTCGATAAAGGTTTGCGTGGCTTCAATGCGCAGACGCAATAGGCTGGGGCTGGCTTCTACCGTGTCGTACGGTTCAAATTTAAGAGGGGGCATAAAAGCAAAGGGCAGTTTCAAGCCGAGCAGCTCCAGATCGTCGCGCAGCTTTTCGGCGGAATCCAGATCATTGGCAATGTAGAGCAAAGGGCGATCTAATGTTTCGCTCAGGCCCTGGGCAACAAAAGCCCGCAAAGAACCGCTCAGACCTTTTATTTGAACGGTTTTATTTTTTTGCACATGCTGCAGAAGTTCTTTAAACGCCGCAAGCCCGGTTAGTTTTTCCTTAAGCCAGTTCATTGCTCCGCTTCAGTTGCTAATTTTGGATTTGATCATGTCCAGTTCTTTACGATAGCGGCCTTCGGGATAGGTTTTGATCATTTGCTGATAATACTTTTCAAAAACATCGTTCCTTCCCAGGTAGTGGAAGGAAGCGGCCGTCAAAAAGCCGAGGGTTTCTTTGTCGTAAAAATTTTCGTCCAGTTTGGCCGTGGCCTCGCACAAATTGATGGTTTTTAGATAATCTTTACGATCAAAGGCGATAAAGGCCAGACCAAACAGGGCCGTTGCGCGCTGTTTGCCCTCAGCGGCGTTTTCCAGCAATTCTTCAAAAATCCTTTCCGCCTCTTCCAGTTGGTCCTGATAATATTTTACAAAGCCCTTCATGTACAGAATCGAAAGCCAGTAATCTTTATCGTTCTGAAAAAAGAAACCCTCTGCCTCGTTGAGCAGTTCCCATGCCTGCTGGTACTTTTGATGTTTAAAATACAATTTAGCCAGATTAAACAGAGCGTACTGCTGTTTGACGGAGCTGCGATCAATGCGAATCGATTGTTCTAAATTTTCAATCGCTTTTTGATCCTGCCCCATGCTCATGTAGCTAAAACCGATCAAACGGTACAGATCTTCTTTGGCGCTGTAATCGGCATTAAGGTTCAGGCAATTTTCAGCCGCTTCAATGCAACTCTGGAACGACTGTAAATTGTAAAAGGTCCAGCTCAGTTCGGCCCAGATGAAGGCTCTGGTCTGGTCGTCGGTCGCTTCTTTTAAAGCCTGTAAATAGGTTTCTTTGGCTTTTTTGTAGTTTTGATTGCTCAAATATTTACGGGCGATTTCCAATGCGCTTTGTTTTTTCATGTTGTTACCTGATTTTGTTTAATTAAATCATTTAAAATAACCAGAATGGAAAGGTAATGGCAAATTTATTTTTTTGTCTGGGCAGGTTTTTAACCGGGCCATTTCTTCGTTTTTCCTTGCAAATTTAAATTTATGAGTGAAGTAGAAATGTTATGGATTTTACTGATTGGCACAAAAAAATTTTATTTAACTTTAGAAGCCATTGGGCTGCAATACTCTTTAGAGTGGGCTTTTAACAAAAAGAGAATAAATTGGTCAAAATTCTTTTACTTAATGCGTGAACTTCCGCGCGTTTTTTCCTTTACAGCACCTTGTTTGGAATTAATTACAACATTATACTTACGAAAAATCGAGACCTACTATCCTGAAATCTTAATGATAAACGGTTTACCCAAACAAGAATAAATGC
>NZ_JBSMDE010000145.1:0-40690 GCF_056497305.1 Caldithrix sp.
AGCCGCAACGTAACTCGAGCTTCAGCTCGAGACGTTGTAAGGGCGAAGCATTTTTTGCAAAGTCTTTCTCAAGAGCGATTTTAACTTTTACACAAAGAGGTTGCGCTAATTGGAACAACCTTCAGGAAAATGCTTCGCCCTTACGCCTAACGACGATTTCTCCGTTTTGTCCCGCCATTGCAGAATAGATCTTTTAATGGAAGTATTCTAAGGCAGCAAAGCCGCAACTAATAGCGTAGGAAGCTTTTTTAAACGTAAACCGTTAAAACGGTTTCCTATCTCGTCCTGACATGACGATCCATGTTTTTTGTGTTTTTGCTTTACCCACCGCTGACGCGGTGGGCTAATTTGTTTCGTCCCTACGGGACTTCTTAATTTTTTAGTGTCTCAGCATTAGCACAACCAACGTTTTATGTAGGAAGTTCAGGAGGAATATTTCCAAAGTAACATAGCCGCAAGCAAAAACAACCACAGAGAGCACAAAGATTTCGAAAAAAATAAAATTTATTGACATGTAAGGCTAGGACTCATCAAAGCGGCGCAATTTGCTCCCCCTTCCCTTTATTAAAAGAAGGGAAGGGGGCCGGGGGTTAGGATCTCCAACACAAAAATTTTCGCATCCCGCTGTGGCGGGAATAGATCTTTTAAGGGAAGTATTCTAAAAATTCATTTTTTCGTTTGGAACAAGTTGTTTTGTTTATTAAATTTTTTCTTTAACAAATGAGTCATTACGTAACGCAAAAGGAGATAACCATGAAACCTATTGAACGACGCCTGTTCTTAGATCGCTTTTTAAACTATGTCAAATTCGATACACAGTCTAGTGAGGAATCGGATACCTATCCCAGTACCGAAAAGCAGAAGGAACTGGGGCGCTACCTGGTAAAAGAATTGACCGAACTAGGTTTGCAGGATGTGGAAATGGATGAACACGGCTATGTGTTTGCCACCTTACCGGCAAATGTAGATTACCCAGTGCCCACCATTGGTTTGATAGCCCACATGGACACTTCGCCCGAAGTGAGCGGGGCCAATGTCAAACCGATCATTCACAAAAACTATCAGGGCGGAGACATTGTATTGCCCGGCGATCCGGAACAAGTATTAAAGCCGGAAATGAATCCAGCTCTGAAAGAATGCATTGGTCAGGATATTATTACCTCCGACGGCACCACCCTGCTGGGCGCGGACAACAAAGCGGGCATAGCTGAAATCATGGGCGCTTTGCAATATTTAATTGAAAGCCCCGACATCAAGCACGGCAAAATCCGCGTAGCTTTTACCGTGGATGAAGAAGTTGGCACTGGCACTAAATATTTTGATGTTAAAAAATTTGGCGCCGATTACGCCTACACCATCGATGGGGAATCGGCCGGCGAAATTGAAGATGAAACGTTCTGTGCGGATACGGCTAAAATAACCATTAAAGGCGTTAACGTTCATCCGGGTTACGCCAAGGGCAAGCTGATCAACGGCATTAAGATCGCCGCTGAAATTATCGAGCGTCTGCCCAAAGACTCCATGTCGCCCGAAACCACCGAGGGGCGCGAAGGTTACCTGCATCCGCACGCCATTAAAGGCGGAGTGGAGTTGACCGAAATCGTGTTTCTGGTGCGCGATTTTACAGTGGAAGGGCTCAAAGAGAAAGAGGCCTTTTTACAACAGCTTTGCGATGAAATGAATGAAAAATATGCTCCGGCCACTGCCACCTTAACCGTCGAAGAGTCCTATCGTAACATGAAGTACAAAATCGACGAAGACCCCAAAGTGGTAGAATACGCCATCGAAGCGGTTAAAAGAGCCGGTTTGCAACCCAAACAGAGCTTAATCCGCGGCGGCACCGACGGCGCCCGACTCTCTTACATGGGATTGTTAACGCCCAATGTGTTTACCGGCGGACACAATTTCCACAGTAAAAAAGAATGGATTTGCATCCACGACATGGAAAAAGCGGTGGAAACCATTGTGCATCTGGCTCAAATCTGGGCGGAAAAAAGCAAGTAAAAAAGTGTAGAAAACAATCTCGTTTCGTGGAAACTCTGCGAAACGGGATTGTTTTTATTAATAACCAAAAATTCATTCAACGGTCTGTGAAATTACAAACGGATCACAAAGCGTTTTGCTTTAATCACGGGGAATAAAAAGATGTTACAACCCATAGAAGTGGCGCTGGTTAACGATCAGTCCCTCACCATTCGTTGGAACGATAGCCACGCTTCGGTCTACTTTGCCGGGCACCTGCGTTTTAACTGCCCCTGCGCTGTTTGCGAAAAGGCCAGAAAGAGCGATCCGCAATCAACAGAATACCAGGAGCTGGTAAAAATAAGCCAGGGTGTGCGCTTTCAAAACTTCCGGATGATCGGTCGATATGCCATTGGTATTGAATTTAGCGATGGGCACAACCTGGGAATGTATGCTTACGAGTACCTGTATTCGCTCTGTCAATGCGACGCCTGCAGAAATGATGTGATTCGCATTCAGGGACCGGTAAGATAAAATCAGCATTTTGCAGCCATTAATGGTTGCAAAATGCCGAATTTTGTTTTAAATTTGGCCACTTCAAGCAATAAGCCACCGTAGCTCAGCTGGTAGAGCAACTGATTCGTAATCAGTGGGTCGCAGGTTCAAATCCTGTCGGTGGCTCACCATTTGGAATCCCGTCTGCCTGAAGCGACGGGATTTTTTTTTTTTGCCTTTTTTAATGGATCAGCTGCCTGGTTTGTGAAACAGCCTGACCTTTACGCTTTTGAAAAATCTTGTAATTAATGCTATCGCTCAGGGCTTGCAGACTGGCTTTAATGATGTTGTGCGACACGCCGACCGTGGACCAGCTCTTCTGTCCGTCGCTGGTTTCGACCAGCACGCGCACGCGCGCGCCTGTGCCGTCTTTTTCGCCCAGAACACGTACTTTGTAATCCACCAGATGCGTGCTGACAATTTCCGGATAAAAACGAATAATCGCTTTACGCAGGGCATTGTCCAGCGCATTCACCGGGCCATTCCCATCCGAAGCCGTGTGTTCAACTTCTTCGCCTACTTTCACTTTTAAAACGGCTTCCGAGTAATCGGTCTCTCCCTCATCCAGCATGACGTTGATCTTGGCGTAGGTTATTTCAAAGAAAGGACTGTAAGTGTTTAACTCCGAACGCAACAACAATTCAAAGGAAGCTTCCGCTCCATCGAACTGAAATCCCTGGTATTCCAGCTTTTTAATGTACTGCACAAATTTTTTACTGAATTCCCGATCATTGGCAATATCGATGCCCAGCTCCCGGGCCTTGTAGCGGATATTGCTCTGACCTGAAAGATCGGAAACCAGCACATGCCGGCGATTTCCAACCTGTTCCGGTGCGATGTGTTCGTACATGCGGCTGTCCTTTAACACCGAACTGACATGGATACCGCCTTTGTGCGTGAAAGCCGCTTTGCCCACAAAGGCCGCCCGATTGTTCGGCGCCAGGTTGGCCACTTCATACACAAAGTGCGAAAGATTGGTCAGACCTTGTAACTGCACCTGGCCCCTGGTTTGCATTCCCATTTTCAAGAGCAAATTGGGAATGATACTACACAGGTTGGCATTGCCACAGCGTTCGCCAATGCCGTTAATCGTTCCCTGCACATGTACAGCGCCAGCCTGCACGGCCATCAGGGAGTTGGCCACCGCCAGCTCGCCATCGTTGTGGGCATGGATGCCCAGGGGCGTTTTAAATTCCTGCTTAACATGCTGAACAATCTCGTGCACCTCAAAAGGCAGGCTTCCACCATTGGTATCGCACAACACCAGCACATCGGCGCCGGCCTCTTCTGCAGCCCGTAGCATGCTCAGGGCAAAGGCAGGATCATCTTTGTAGCCGTCGAAAAAATGCTCGGCGTCAAAGGCCACGCGCCTTCCACGTTCCTTTAAAAATTGCACAGATTTAAAAATCAGGGCTTCGTTCTGTTCATCGCTCAAGCCCAGGGTGACGCTGGAATGGAAACGCCAGGTTTTGCCAAAAAGGGAAATCCACTCGGTTTCGGCGTCTAACAACATATTTAAATTTCGATCCTCCTGCACCTTATCCGGAAAACGGGCCGTGGAACCAAAGGCGCAAATTTTGGCATGCTTTAAGGGCAACGAGCGCACCTGTTTAAAGTAGGCCTCGTCTTTGGGATTGCTGCCCGGCCAACCGCCTTCAATAATGTCAATACCAAAATCATCCAGGCGCTCGGTAATCTGCAACTTGTCATGGATGGAAAGATTAACGCCTTCGGCCTGCGTGCCGTCGCGTAAGGTGGTATCGAATAGTTCGATTACTGGAAGTTGTTTCATAATGGTTCCCTGCTTTTAATAATACTTCAGGAGATCATGCCCGATTTACGGGCAAATTCAAAAAGTCCGCCGGCTTCAATAATGGGCAACACATCGCCTGGATGCTTCAGTTTAAAACGTTGCCCGTCGCGTAAGCGGGTAATGCTCTGCTGGTCAATATCGATTTCCACCTGCTCGCCGGTCTCAAACTGCTGATTCAATTTGCCCTCGGATTCCAATGGCACCAGAAAACCGCCATCCACTGCGTTTCGGTAAAATATGCGGGCATACGATTCAGCCACGACCACCTGCACGCCGGCCACCTGTAAGGCAAAAGGGGCGTGTTCGCGGGAAGAACCGCAACCAAAATTGGCTCCGGCTACAATGATCGTAAAGCGCGAGCGATGTCCGTCCCCCTCAATAAAAGGAATGTTTCCCCTCGGCAGACCGGCCTCTTGCAGAGGAACTCCGGAAAGAGCAAAGCGCCCGTATTGTTTGGACTCTTCCGGATCGCTTAAGCTGTACACCAGATGCTCGGCCGGAATGATCTGGTCGGTGTCTATGTTATCGCCCAAGACATAAACCTGTCCTTTAATGATCTTTTGCATAGTGCTCTCCGTTTGGTTGAATGGTTGAATAGTTGGAGGGTTGAATGGCTGCAGTCCCAATTCCGCCTTCTCCCCCAACTTCAATTGTCAATGGATATGCTTCCCCACTCTCTGAAAACTCCCACACATTTCGGGTCCAGCCTCTCCCTCTGGCGGGCTAATTAAAAATTAAGCCATCGCTTCCCGCGGATCCGTAATCACTCCCTTAACAGCCGATGCCGCCACAGTTAGCGGAGATGCCAGGTAGACTTCTGATTTTTTGCTACCCATCCGGCCCGGGAAATTGCGGTTGGTTGTAGAAATGACCACATCTTTATCCACAGAGCGGCCGATGGTATCCGCCGGGCCGCCCAGGCAGGCCGCGCAGGAAGAAGGCGCAATGACACAGCCGGCATCCAGCAGAATTTCCTCAATGGTCGAACCGTTCAGCGTTTCTTTGCGCAGACGACGGGCCACATCCGTGCTGGCGGGCACCACAAAGGTGGGCACCTTCACCGTCTTGCCCTGCAAAATTCTGGCTGCATTGTAAAAGTCGGTGAATTTACCGCCTGTACAGGAACCAATGTAACATTTGGTGAGTTTGGTGCCGGCTACCTTGCGCACCAGCTCCCGATTGTCCGGGCTGTGGGGCATGGCCACCACCGGTTCCATCTTTTGCACATCATAACGAAAGACAGAATGGTAGCGGGCGTCAGGGTCGCTTTCAAATTCTTCATATTCAAAAATATCTTTTTTAGCCAGATAGGCGCGCACGATGTCATCCACCGCAATGATGCCGTTCATGCCGCCGGCTTCTACAGCCATGTTGGTCAGGGTCATGCGCTCATCGATATTCAGATTGTGCACGGCCGGACCGTCAAATTCCATGGCCCGGTAGGTAGCGCCATCCGTAGTGATTTCTCCCAGAATTTGCAGAATCAGATCCTTGGCCGTCAGGTATTCCGGCATGGTGCCCTCGAAGATGAACTTCATCGATTCGGGCACCTTTTCCCAGATTTTTCCCGTGCCCAGCACAAAGGCAGCATCGGTGTTGCCAACCCCGGTGGCGAACAGACCAAAAGCTCCTGCTGTACAGGTGTGTGAATCGGTCCCGATTAAGACCGTACCCGGCCGATCGTAGCCTTCTTCTGCCAGGGCAATGTGACAAACGCCTTTGTAACGCTGACCGCCCACATCGTAGTAGTTGGGCAACTGATATTTTTGAGCGTATTCCCTCAGGATATTGACATTGCGATTGGCGTGGGGATCGGCTGTAAAGATGTAGTGATCCGGGAAGATCACCAGTTTATTCTTATCCCACACCCTGGCTTTCTCTCCGAATTCTCGCTCCCAGATCTGGAAGGTGGGCGGACCGCACACATCATGGGTCATTAGAACATCCACGTTCAACCACACGTTCTCGCCCGGCGTTACCTCTTTTTTGCCGGCTGATTTAGCCAGAATTTTTTCGGTTATGGTCATGGGCATTAAGAAAGGTCCTCCTGTTTTTTTGGTTACAAGGCTCAGGCTAAAGCTTGAGTTACAAGTGCTTACTGTTTGAGTCTCAAGCTGAAGCTTGAGTTACGGGGCCGGTGGTCAGGCCGTTGATTCCAGTGCATCTTGTACGCGCTCGCGCTGTTTCAGAATTTCATTAATGGCCTGAAGGTACGCTTTACCGCTGGCTTCGACGATATCCGTAGAGTGGCCGCGGCCGTGTGCCTGGCCCAGGCCGTTTTGAATGCGTACAAACACTTCGCCCATGGCATCCCGGCCCGAAGTTACCGAGCGAACCTGGTAATCGGTCACTTCAAAATGCGTCTTCAGGGCGCGGTCAATGGCGTTAAACACAGCATCCACCGGGCCGTCGCCGGTGGCCGATTCCTCTACCGTTTGTTCATTCTTTTTCAAGCGAACGGTAGCCGAAGGGATGGCATTGGTGCCTAAAAAGACATGCAAATACTCCAGCATGTAGGTGGGCTTTTCTGAAAACACCTCATCGCCCATCAATGAGCGCAGGTCCTCGTCGTACACCTCTTTTTTCTTGTCAGCCAATTCAAGAAATAATTTGTACACATGATCCAGCTCTTCCTCGCTTAAATGATAGCCTAACTCGCTCAGGCGGGCTTTAAGGCCGTGGCGTCCGGAATGGCGCCCCAGCACGATCTTGCTGGAGGGCACGCCCACGTCTTCGGGTTTTATGATTTCGTAAGTGTTGCGATCTTTTAACACGCCATCCTGATGGATGCCCGATTCATGGGCAAAGGCGTTTTTCCCCACTATGGCCTTGTTAGGTTGCACCACAAAACCGGTAAAGGTCGATACCATCCGGCTGGCATTGTAAATTTCGCGCGTATTGATCCTGGTGTAAAAAGGCAGCAAGTCTTTGCGCACATTGAGCGCCATGACGAATTCTTCCAGCGAAGCGTTGCCGGCCCTCTCGCCAATGCCGTTGATGGTACACTCCACTTGTCGGGCTCCGGCCTGTACGGCCGCCAGCGAATTGGCCACAGCCAGCCCCAGATCGTTGTGGCAATGCACACTGATCACCGCCTGTTGAATATTCCGCACGCGTTTTTTAAGCTGCCTGATCTTTTCGGCAAATTCTTCCGGAAGCGTGTAGCCGGTGGTGTCCGGAATATTGACCGTGGTTGCGCCGGCTTCAATGGCAGCTTCGATGACTTCAGCCAGGTAGCCGATATCTGTGCGTCCGGCATCCTCCGCCGAAAATTCCACGTCATCACAAAAGGTGCGGGCATATTGCACGGCATCGATGGACATCTTAATCACGGTTTGTCGTTTTTCGGCCAGACTCCTTCCGTAACGTGAACTGCCAAACTTTCCCAGAATGTGAAAGTCGGAGGTGCTGGAAAAGGTGTGAATGCGTTTGCGGGGCGCCTCTTTTAGCGAATCATAAGCTGCTTTAATGTCCACTTCCTTGGCCCGCGCCAGCCCGGCAATGATGGCATCCACTTCGCCGGCAATGCGCTTCACAGCCTCGAACTGCGCCGGGGATGAAACCGGGAATCCGGCCTCGATCACATCTACTTTCAGGCGCGCTAACTGACGGGCAATCTCGATCTTCTCGGCAATATTTAACGATGCGCCAGGCGACTGCTCGCCGTCGCGCAGGGTCGTATCAAAGATGATAATTTTTTCAGGCATGACTTCCTCGTTGTTTTATTATTTAAATTCTCTCTCTGTTCTTACCTGCATCGGGCTCAACGATTACAGGGTAAAAACCCCAAGCCCTTCTTCATGGTACAAAATGTCAAAATTCTGCACGATTTGGTCCGTCATTTCCTGGGTAGAAAGCAGTTTATCGCCAGGCTGGTAAATATCTGCCGTACGGCAACCTAATTCCAGCGTTTTTTCGATGGCCCTTTCGATTATTTCCGCCGCCTTGGTCATCTGAAAGGAATAGGCAAACATCATAGCTACCGAAGCAATAGCGGCGATGGGATTGGCTTTGTTTTGTCCGGCAATATCCGGCGCGCTGCCATGAACGGGCTCATACAGAGCGTATTTTTCTCCCAGACTGGCCGAAGGCAGCATGCCCAGACTACCGGTAATCATGCCCGCAATATCGGACAAAATATCACCAAACAAATTGGAGGTGACAATCACATCAAACTGTTTGGGATCGCGTACAATTTGCATGGCTGCGTTGTCCACGTACAGGTTGTTCAATTCCACATCAGGATAGGCTTTGTGCACCTCGGCCACCACCTCGCGCCAGAACTGCGATACTTCCAGCACATTGGCTTTATCCACCGATGTAACGCGTCTTTTTCTTTGCCTGGCGATTTCAAACGCCCGACGGGCAATGCGCTCAATTTCATGACGCTGGTAAACCATGGTGTTCCAGCCTTTTTCTGCGTTGTAGCCCCGCGGTTCTCCAAAGTAGATGCCGCCGGTCAACTCGCGAAAGACGACAAAATCGGTTCCCTGCAGCACTTCTTCTTTTAAAGAAGAAGCCTTTGTAAAAGCCTGGTACACTTTGGACGGCCGAATATTGGTGAACAAGCCCAGCTCTTTGCGTAAGCGCAACAAGGCGGCCTCTGGTTTTAATTGATGAGGTAAATTTTCCCATTCGTAACCGCCGACCGCACCCAGCAAAACGGCATCCGCCTGAAAACAGGCCTGAAGCGTTTCCTCGGTTAAGGGCGTGCCGTATTTTTCAAAAGATGCGCCACCGATGGGCCGTTCGCTTAACTGCACCTCAACCTGGAACTTTTCTGCCACATGTTTCAACACGCGGAGGGCGGCCTGCACCACTTCGGGACCTATGCCGTCCCCGGGCAGCACTGCAATCTTTATCTCCATGGTTCCTCCTACTTCTTTTCCTTTAACCAGGGCATCATGGCCCGTAATTGTTTGCCTACTTTTTCGATCAGATGATTGGCGTATTCCTGACGCAATTGTTTCAGCGTCGGTTGGCCTTTTTCGTTCTCTTCGATCCATTCCCGGGCAAAGGAGCCATCCTGCACTTCTTTAAGGATTTCCCGCATGTTCTGCTTGGTCTGTTCGGTAATCACGCGTTTGCCGCGGGTCATGCCGCCGTACTCGGCCGTATCGCTCACCGAATAGTTCATGAACGACAAACCGCCCTCATAGTAGAGATCCACAATCAATTTCATCTCATGCAAACATTCAAAATAGGCCAGTTCCGGCGGGTAGCCGGCTTCAACCAGCACTTCAAAACCGGTTTTGATTAACTCTTCCGATCCGCCGCACAGCACAGCCTGTTCTCCGAACAGATCGGTCTCGGTTTCATCTTTGAAGGTCGTTTCGATTACTCCGGCCCGCGTTCCGCCAATGCCCTTTGCCCAGGCCAGCGCCTTGGCTTTGGCCTGACCGCTGGCATCCTGATGTACGGCAATCAGACAGGGTGTACCCACTCCGCTCTGGTAGGTACGACGCACCATGTGTCCGGGGCTCTTCGGAGCAATCATGATCACATCGACAAACGCCGGAGGCACAATCTGTTTGTAATGAATATTAAATCCATGGGCAAAGGCCAGGGTGTCCCCTTCCTTCAAATAAGGAGCAATATCCTGTTCGTACACTTTTTTCTGCGTTTGATCGGGTAACAGGACCATGATGACATCGGCCCATTTTACGGCCTCTGCCGTCTCCTTTACCGTTAATCCCGCTGCTTCGGCCTTGCTCCAGGACTTACTCTCTTTTCTTAGTCCCACACAAACATTCAAACCGCTGTCTTTTAAATTAAGGGCGTGGGCGTGGCCCTGGCTGCCAAAACCCAAAACGGCTAACTGTTTATCTTTAAGCACTTCCAGACTGGCATCCTGATCATGATATACTTTCATTGTCTTCCTTTCTGTTTTTAACGGATACATTTTTACATGGGCTCTATTTCCAGATTGAAAGGAAAAACAGAGCCTTCATTTCCAGCGGCCTGCTACTCGTTTTGCTGGCCGATTTTCTTTCCAACTCCCATTTTTAAGCCGGTTCCAGATCGGGTTTCGAAATATTGAGCTGTTCACCGCGCTTCAGGGCAACGGTACCGGTACGGGCCATTTCCTTGATCCCAAAGGGCATCAGAACATTAACCGCAGCATTGATTTTAGCCGGTGGGCCGGTAATTTCCAGCATGAGCGATTTGTTGTTGATATCCACGATTTTGCCGCGAAAAATATCGCAGATGTTTTTCAGTTCCTGTAGATTGCCCTTCTGGTAATTGACCGTGATCAGAGCCAGTTCGCGTTCGGTACGCTCATGTTCTGTAAGGTCAACGACTTTTAAGGTATCTACCAGGCGATTCAATTGTTTCAGTACTTGATCGATAATCTGGTCATTGCCAGAGGTAACAATGGTCATGCGCATGACATCTTTGATCTCTGTTTCGCCGATGGTAATACTGTGCAGATTGAAGCCTTTACCGCTGAACAGATTGGCCACGCGGTCAAAGGCTCCAAATCGATTTTCCAGCAAAATACTAATGGTGTGCTTCATTTTACAACATCCTTTGTGGGTTTAACCGTTCCAGGATCATTTCCGAAACCGACGCACCGGCCGGCACCATCGGAAAGACCATCTCTTCTTTTATCACTCTGAATTCAGCGAACACCGGACCTTCGTTATAATTCAACATTTCGTCCAGTACGGCATCCACCTGATCCGGGCTGTTTACCAAAAAGCTTTTAATGCCCATGGCCTGTACGATTTTAACATAATCGGGATTGTGTTCGCTCAAATCCGTAAAGCTGTAGCGTTCTTCGAAAAACAGCTCCTGCCACTGGCGCACCATGCCTAAAAAGCTATTATTGATAACCATAAACTTGATGGGCAGCTTATTGGCTCTGGCAGTAATTAATTCCTGCATGTTCATGGCAAAGCCGCCATCGCCGCTGATGGAGATGATGGGGCGATCTTTCACCGCAAAAGCTGCTCCGATGGCTGCCGGCACTGAGAAGCCCATGGTTCCCAGCCCTCCGGAAGAGATATGGGAACGCGGGTGGTTGAATTTGTAGTATTGTGCAATGAACATCTGGTGCTGGCCTACATCGCTGACCACCACGGCTTCGCCTCTGGTCTTTTCACTCAAACGTTCCAGAATAAACTGAGTACGTAATTTGCCATCGTTTTTTTTATAGGTTAAAGGGCATTCCTGCTGCCACTGCCTGATTTGCTTCCACCATTCCGAGGTGTCCGGTTTTCCGGGCATAACCTGGCGCAATACCTTTAACACGCGTTTCACATCGCCTACAATGGGTACATCCACTTTGACGTTCTTGTCGATGCAACTGGGATCAATATCTACATGGATTTTGTAGGCATTGGTGGCAAAGGTATCCACCTTTCCGGTAACGCGATCGTCAAATCGGGCGCCCAGAGCGACCAGCACATCACAGTGGTTAATGGCCTGATTGGCCCAGTACATGCCGTGCATGCCCAACATGCCCAGCGACAACTCGCTGGTACCGGGAAAAGCGCCAATACCCTGCAGGGTCATGGTTACCGGTAAATGGTTTTCGATGGCAAAGGCGCGCAATTCCTGACTGGCGCCGGCCATGATTACCCCTCCGCCCACATACAATAGCGGCCGTTTGGCCTGGGCAATGGCTCTGGCTGCTTTTTTGATCTGATTAATGTGTCCTTCGTAATTGGGTTTGTAGCCGCGGACTTCCACCTTACCCGGATATTCAAATGAGCTGACCGCGCTGATGACGTCCTTTGGTAGATCAACAACCACAGGCCCTGGCCGCCCGCTTTGGGCGATGTAAAAGGCTTTGCGGATGGTAGGAGCCAGGTCTTTAACATCACGCACCAAAAAGCTGTGTTTGGTGATAGGACGTGTGATGCCAATAATATCGGCTTCCTGAAAAGCATCGTTGCCAATCAGGTTGGTGGGCACCTGGCCGGTAAACACCACGATCGGTGCAGAATCCATGTAAGCCGTAGCAATGCCGGTCACTGTGTTTGTGGCGCCAGGGCCGGAGGTTACCAGCACCACCCCGGTTTTTCCGGAAGCGCGGGCATAGCCGTCGGCCATGTGCGTAGCGCCCTGTTCATGACGCACTAAAATGTGTTTAAGGAAATTGACATCGTACAGTCGTTCATATATTTGAATGGTTGCCCCGCCGGGCATGCCATAAATGTATTCGACGTTCTCTCGTCGCAGACATTCAAAGAAGATTTCTGCACCGTTGTACATGTTTGAAGGGGACATGGCATTCTCCTTGTTTTGTTAAGCCCATGGATTTTTCAAAATGGCACCTTTGCTGGCCGAGGTCACATTTTGCTGATACCTGGCCAGGTAACCTTTTTTAATTTTTGGTTCAAAAGGCGGCAAGTCGCTTAAGCGTTGTTGCATCTCTTTTTCAGAAATTAACACATCCAATCTGCGGTTAGGGATGTCAATACGGATGCGGTCGCCTGCTTTCAGAGAGGCAATGGGTCCTCTATCTGCTGCTTCCGGGGAAACATGCCCAATACATGCACCACGCGTTCCGCCAGAAAAACGGCCGTCGGTAATCAGCGCCACCTTATCGCCCAGACCCATGCCCATGATGGCGCTGGTCGGCGAGAGCATTTCCGGCATGCCGGGCCCGCCGCGCGGGCCTTCGTAACGAATAACCACCACATCGCCGGGTTCAATTTCCTGGCGGGCAATGCCTTCCAGGGCTTCGGTCTCGGATTCGTAAATTCTGACCGGACCCTCGTGCACCATCATTTTGGGATCAACAGCGCCGGTCTTAACAACGCCTCCTTCTGGAGCCAAATTACCGAACAACACCACCAGCCCGCCGGTCCTGGAATAGGCCTTTTCCAGAGGGTGAATCACGCGTTCGTCTTTTATGGTTGCCCGGGCAATATTTTCTCCCAGGGTTTGACCGGTTACGGTTAATTGATCGAGATGCAAAAGCCCGTCTAAGCGGCTAAGCTCTTTTAAAATCGCCGAAATGCCTCCGGCCCGATCCACATCTTCCATGTGCACAAAAGGCGTCGCCGGACTAACCTTACACAGATAGGGCACCTTATCAGAAATTTGATTGATCCTTTGTAAATCGAAAGGGATACCGGCTTCGTGCGCTACGGCCAGGGTGTGCAGAACCGTGTTGGTACTGCCCCCCATGGCCATATCCAGGGCAAAAGCGTTCTCCAGGGCAGCAGGCGAAAGAATATCCGAAGGCTTTACATCGTCCTTAACCAGTTGAACGATCTGTCGTCCCGCTTGCTCTGCCAGTTCCTGGCGCAGCGGATCAACGGCTAAGATCGTACCATTACCGGGCAGGGCCAAACCCAGCGCTTCCAAAAGACAGTTCATGGAATTGGCCGTAAACATGCCGGAACAGGAACCGCAGGTGGGACAACCATGATTTTCCAGCGCTTTGAGTTCTTCATCGTCAATCTCATTGCGCAAGCGTTTACCCACGCCTTCAAACACGGAGATTAAATCCACGGTGTCTCCGGAAGGCAGTATTCCGGCCTTCATGGGCCCGCCAGAAATAAAGATGGTGGGAATGTTCAAGCGTACTGCCGCCATGAGCATGCCCGGTACAATCTTGTCGCAGTTGGTAATGCAGATCAAGCCATCCAGTTGATGGGCCTGAACCACCGTCTCCACACTGTCGGCAATCAGCTCGCGGCTGGCCAGCGAATAGCGCATGCCGATGTGTCCCATGGCAATACCATCATCCACGCCAATGGTGTTAAATTCAAAGGGGACTCCCCCGGCCTGCCGGATGGCCTGTTTGACCACCTGCCCCAACTCATGCAGATGCACATGACCGGGGATTAAATCCGTGTACGAATTAGCCAGGCCAATGAACGGTTTTCCAAAATCTTCATCCGAACGAATGACGCCCGTGGCCTTTAGTAAGCTGCGGTGCGGTGCCCTTTCGATTCCCTTTTTGATTCGGTCCGAACGCAATGTGTCTTCCTCCTGCTTCATGTCCATTCAGATAAACTTCTGCTTCCCGGGAGTCAATCCCGAAATCCGTTTTAAATTTTATGGGGGAGTTATGGATTTATTTGATCTCGGGATTGACGCTCTCATTAGCCAATAATAAGAATAAGGCTAATTATAATAATCCCGAGAAGGAGGAGGTTATCTAAAATGTGAAGGTCTAAAGTGGACAAAATGCACACATGTGCTTCCCGTAAATAGAAAGCCTGGCCCTGGTAACCTATTTTTTGTGTCGCATTTTGCATATTTATTCAACTCGTTAAATTAATTTCCGCCAAATATAAGGGGATGATCCGGATTTGTCAACAAAAAATTTAAAAAAAATTTAAATTACTCTATATTTACAAAAACAGATGCGTAAAATGGCATTCATCAGAACAATTAAAAAGGCAAATCTGTAATGGGAAATCGAACTTGCGAGGTAAATATTTCTTAGTGTTTCATTAGCAAAATCTCTTTGCGCAATTTTAAAAGTAGGATAAGAGTAAAGCGATCATTATTCTCTCCCAGTACAATATGACACCTTGCGTAAAACGACCAATAGAAATAAATTTTGGTGTTTTGCGTTTTAAAATAGAAAACAAAAGGGAAAAATATGGCCTACTCGATTCATTACCATGAAGGGAAAAAATGCATCATGGTAAAAGTCGAAGGAAAATTAGATGCTGAGCTTTTGCAGCAGCTTGCAGCAGAGGTCTCTAAGTTGATCAGCCATAAAGGGTGTAAATGTGTTTTGAATGATTTACGCCAGGCCATTCCCACGCCCAATCTATTGGAAATCTACCGGATGCCTAAACTGGCCCAAAATACGGGAGTAAACGGAACCTGCAAACGAGCCTTAGTAGTAGGCGACCGCACTGCCGAATTTCATTTTCTGGAAACGGTTTTTTTAAACCAGGGCCACACGGTAAAACTGTTCTCCACAAAAGAAGAAGCCGAAGCCTGGCTGTTGTCTGTCAAATAAAATCCTGGCCTCTCTCACTTTTCCCCAACGGTATTCCCAAGAAATTTAAGATGCGCTCCGCAATGCTTGCGGCAATCGCTTGCACCAAAACCCGGTACCAAAATTTT
Organism: Caldithrix sp.; assembly: GCF_056497305.1. Taxonomy (NCBI): domain Bacteria; kingdom Pseudomonadati; phylum Calditrichota; class Calditrichia; order Calditrichales; family Calditrichaceae; genus Caldithrix; species Caldithrix sp. The sequence goes on from NZ_JBSMDE010000145.1 coordinate 15,377, forward strand.
ACCCGGTGATGTTTGATTGATCGCACACTCTTCTTCTTTAAAAGTTTTCACACCAATTATTTTTACCTGTGGTTGGACGGTTAAATAATCGATATGCCAGCGCAATTTTTTGGATTTTTTAAAATGTCGATTTAAACGCTGTTCCAGGTTTTTGCGGGCGCTGCCAGTGTAGAAGTACTTTCCTGCAGGGAAAATAAACTCGCCCAGCGCTCCAACCTTCACGGTAATGGTCTCTTCAATCTGCAAAATCAACTGATAGGTAATTTCTGCGTTTTCTTTCATTGACGTGTCAATTGTTCAATGATCTTTTTGTGCTGAGGGAAAGCCTTCAACAGCATCTCCCTCTGGCCTAATTCGAAATCTTCAAACTCAAAACCGGGGGCCACAGTACAACCTACCAGAGCATAAGCCTTTTTTTTATTTACGCGGGCGGCAAACCAGACATCATGGGGCACCACGATTTGAAATTGTTCACCCTGCTCCGCATCAGGGCCCAATAGTTTTTGCTGCAATGAACCATCGGGAAATAGAAGAAACAGGGTTATGGCATGCCCGCTGTAAAAGTGCCAGATTTCATCGGATTTTAAGCGATGAAAGGCAGAAAAGCTGTCACCAGGCAGCAAAAAATAGATGGCCGTGCTGAAAGCGTGTTTCTTTGAAAAACGCGGAGCAAGCGCTTCTGCTGAAATTGTTTCCTTGTTGCGGTACACTTCACGGTAATAGCCGCCTTCCGGATGGGGCCGCAAATCCAGATGTTTGACCCAGAATTCCATTGGTTTCATGTTAACCTCAAGCGATGATTCGTCTTTGGGCAATTTCCTAAAGAAAAATATGGAATGCAAATCAGAAAAACTAAAGCAGCAGAGCCATAACCTTTAAAAAGCCGCTAAGGGCACAAAGAATTAATTTTAATTAAAAATTACGAATTATGAATTATTTTGTGAAACGGCAAATCATGCCCAGGCGGTGAGGGCCCGTGTCGGCATGTCATTCTGAATCCCGCTTTAGACGTAACTCGAGCTTTAGCTCGAGACCTCCCCTGGCAGACACAAGCGTGCAAAAGTGTATGTGTGTAAGAGTTTAAATTAGAATACTTCCTTCGTAGGATATTGCGCTTTAGCGTGCGAAAATTTTTGTGCTGTGTGAGGAAGTAAAACCGTTGAATAGTTGATTTGTTGAATGGTCGAATAAACATCAGGCTGACATTCCCAATTCCCATTAATCGTGAATGGTGTTTCCAACACAGGTGAGAAAATTTCCCACACAAGCCTTCCCCCTCTCCAGGATTTTTATTCTGGGAGAGGGGGATCGAGGGGGTGAGGGCAAATAATTTCTTTGTGCTCTTTGCGGTTAGTTTTGGTTGCGGCTATGCTGCCTTAGATCTTTTAAGGGGAATATTCCTAAATTCAGGACTCTGTGCAAAGTTTATTTGGGAATCAAAAAAAAACAACCTATATTAAGAATGGAATTAAACGAAGTTTCTGCAGTGCATTTTAAAAATCCTGAACCAGGTCGAGGTTAGGATACCTGCCCGTTTTGGCAACCATTCTCCAATGACTCCCGGGATTAAAAATCACCGTTGAATAAACCCAATCACTTTGCTGTACGGAGCGTTCCGCAACGGTTCTTTTCGTGCAATTGAGTACGACACCTATTGAAAGGGAGATTATGATGGGAAAGACCCCGCGATTTCATGATTTTGGATTATCAGCCCATGTGCTAAAGGCTATTGACAAGAAGGGCTTTGAACATCCCACCGACATTCAGACTTTAACCATTCCTTTGATGATGGAAAACGAAATCAATATCATTGCCCAGGCTCAAACCGGAAGCGGTAAAACTGCAGCTTTTGGATTACCTCTTATTGAAATGAGCGACCCCAATTCTCCAACAGTACAGGCTTTGATCCTGGTGCCCACAAGAGAGCTGGCATTGCAGGTAGCCCAGGAAATTGACTCATTAAAAGGCGACAAGGACTTAAAGATTGTACCCATTTATGGCGGGCAGGCCATTGAGGCTCAATTAAAAAAACTCAAACAAGGCGTGCACATTGTAGTGGGAACGCCGGGACGAATCATCGATCATCTGCACCGCAAATCATTAATACTGGATCAAATCGACCAGCTCATTTTGGATGAAGCAGACGAGATGCTCAATATGGGCTTTATTGAAGACATGGAAGAGATTATGCGTCACACCAATTCCCAGAAGCGCACTCTGCTCTTTTCGGCCACCATGCCACAACGGATTCAGGACCTGGCGCGTAAATACATTAAGCATTATGAACTACTCAAAACCGAAAAAGAACAGTTAATGCCTAATCAAACAGATCAGCTTTATTACGAAGTACGCGTTTCAGAAAAGTTACGCGCTCTGACTTTGATTATGGATTTTGAGAAAGAGTTCTATGGGCTGGTTTTCTGTAAAACGAGAAAAGACGCAGCCGATCTGGCCGAAAAATTAATCGAAAAAGGCTACAATGCCGAAGCCATTCACGGTGAAATTTCTCAGGCCCAGCGGGAAAGAAGCCTCAAACGATTCAGGCAACGCAAGGTAAAGATTCTGGTGGCAACCGACGTGGCAGCTCGTGGGATTGATGTGAACGACTTAACCCATGTAGTCAATTACGCCTTACCACAAGATCCGGAATCGTACGTGCATCGTATTGGCCGAACCGGACGAGCAGGTAAAAAAGGCACGGCCATCACCTTTGTCACACCTGGCGAATTCAGACGTTTTAAGATCATTCAACAGATGAGCGGTAAAAAAATCTACAAAGCCAAATTACCCACACCTCAGGAAATCATTCAATCAAAAATCGAAAAAATTAATGCCGACCTGGAACGGATGCCTGCTGGCAAGAGCGAGGCCGTATTTGTAGATTGGGCCAAAAATTTATTGGAGGGCAACGATGCTGTGGAAGTTCTTTCTTCGGTGCTGCAGTACAATTTTCAGCATCTGTTACAGCCCCAAAATGTCAAAGATGTTGCTTCCGGATCTAAACCAAAAGACAGGGGACATAAAGCCCGTCTATTTATTTCACTGGGGCGGCAGCATGGTTTAACGCCCAGGAAATTGGTAGCCCTGGTGGCTGCTAAAACGCAAACCAAAGCATTTCACATCGACGATGTGAAGGTTAAGGACGAATTTTCATTCATTACCGTGCCTTTTGAGCGGGCCATGAAAATCATCAGCCAGTTTAGAGATCGTAATAATAAACAGCTGGCCACATTTGCCCGGAGTGCACATTCTGCATCGTAAAAATGAGTTCCAACTTTTGAGAAAGTTTAAGGATGTGGAGGGGCTTGGGTCGGTTGGTAGGGTTTTACCCACCCCTTAGTCTCCTCCGGAGGAGGGGAAACTAAATCTACGTGCCAGGAAAGATGTTCTTTAAAAATGGTTTGCTGTGCAAAGTTGAAGAGCAAAGTCCCTCTCCTGGGAGGGGTTAGGGGTGGGTTTGCTTGCAAAGTAAAAAGGAAAAAGATTAAAGGATGTGGGGGAATCGATTCGCAGGATATGAACAATTCATTAGTTCACGAGAATCTCAGTAAATCCTTGCGTGTTATTCCCCCTGCTCCCATATCACAATTCGATTGCGTCCCTGGTTTTTGGCCTGATACAGGGCCAGATCTGCCTTCTTGATTAAGTCCTGCGGGCTTTCAGCCTGAAAAACATCAGCCACGCCCGCACTAAAGGTAAATCGGATTTCAAAATGGTCCCAGGTAACAACCCGATTTCGGACGATATTCAAAAGTCGTTCTACATATTTAACCATGCTTTCTTTTTTGATCTCAACAGAAAGTAGAGCAAATTCTTCGCCGCCCACCCGAAAAGCAAAGTCCTGTTCGGTACGCATATTTGTATTCAGTATCTCGCCCAATTGTTTAAGCACTTCGTCTCCGGCAGGATGGCCGTATTTATCGTTGATCTTTTTAAAATGATCAATATCGAGCATGGCCAGCGAAAAAAACTGTCGTTTTTTTAAAAAAGCATGCCACAAATTTTCAATAGACACATTGAATGAACGGCGGTTCAACAGTCCGGTTAATGCGTCTTTTTGAGATTCATCTCGAAAGCGTTGATTATCTTCCAGCAGATCTATGGTTACTTCGCTCAAAGCTTCAAATTTGCTTAGCGGGCCAATTAAACTCTTAAAGCGACGATTGGCCTTGATCAGGTAAACGTAAAATTCATTCTTTTCCAGGGGTAAATGGAGAAAGTAATTGACATGGGCTCTGTTAATGGCAGATTCTAAAAGTTGCGCTTCCGGTTTTTCCGCTAACATAATTCTTTGCGTCCAGGGATAATAATGCATGATCGCTCTTAGAAATTCAACTCCTTTTTGATCCTCAATAATGGCCAGAGCGCAGGGGCAATCTTCAATAACTTGCGGATCCTGGATCTGCGCAAAATACTCGGCTTCAATGATTTTAATCTTCCAGTCATTCAAATATTTCTTGAGGATTTTTTGATAAGGATTAGCCGACTGAAATAGAATAATTTGCTGTGGTAGATTCCCTTTGTGCATCACTAAACACTCTTTTTAAATATGAAAACGTGCGCACCTTTTGACGCAAACACTACCACAAATATTCGGCTGGCTAAATGCGATCTTTACTTTAATGTTCTTGACTGAACTTTAATGCTGCGCCTACAAAATCCCTGAATAAGGGATGGGCCCGCTTTACGCGCGACTTCAATTCCGGATGAAATTGGCAGCCAACAAACCAGGGATGGTCCTTCAATTCTATCATTTCTACCAAATCGCCATCCGGTGAAAGCCCGCTGATGATCATGCCCACCTCTTCTAATTCCAGACGGTAGCTATTGTTAAACTCATAGCGATGGCGGTGCCGTTCTTCGATTAAGGATTGCTTGTAGGCCATGTAAGCTTTGGTACCACTACGTAATTTACAGGGATAGCTCCCCAGGCGCATGGTGCCTCCCATGCGTTTAATCGATTTTTGCGTTTCCATCAAATGAATGACCGGATCGCTGGTTTGGGGATCGAACTCGGTACTATTGGCTTCAACTTTCCCCAGCACATTCCGCGCATATTCAATCACTGCACATTGCAATCCCAGACAGATGCCGAAAAAGGGAATTTTGTTTTCGCGGGCGTAGCGAATGGCTGTTAATTTGCCTTCAATGCCGCGTTCGCCAAATCCGCCAGGGACTAAAATGCCACTGACATCGGCCAATTTTTTGGCAACATTTTTCTGCGTCAATTGCTCACTATTAATCCATTTCAATTCCACCCGAACATCGTTTTCCATGCCGGCATGTTCAAAGGCTGCAACGATGCTCTTGTAAGCATCGTGCAGTTCCACGTATTTTCCACAAACCGCAATCTTAATGGCGCGCTTTACTTTTTGATATCTCTCCACTTTCTGGCGCCATTCATCGATATTCAGTTCCCTTTTTTCCAGTCGCAATTTGTCCAGAACCAATTCATCAAATTTTACCTCAGCGTATTGTAAAGGAACCTCATAAATCAGGGAAACGTCCAGCGCATCGATGACCTCCTGCGAAGAGACATTACAAAAAAGCCCGATTTTCTGTTTTACATTCTCAGGCAAAGGCCGATCGGTACGGCACAAAAGGATATCCGGTTGCAAACCAATCTCACGCAAGCGCATTACAGAATGTTGCGTGGGTTTGGTTTTTAGTTCATTGGCGCCGGCAATAAAGGGCACCAGAGTCAGATGGATTACCAGGGTATCGTGGCGTTCATCTTTTAAGCGAAATTGTCGGATGGCTTCCAGAAAGGGCTGGCTTTCAATATCGCCTACTGTTCCGCCTATTTCCACAATGACAATATCGGCATCTGTTTTTTCGCCCACATTGATTATTTTCTCATTAATGGCATCCGTAATATGGGGAATTACCTGAACGGTGGCCCCTAAATAGTCGCCTTTGCGTTCTTTCTGAATGACTTCAAAATAGATCTGTCCGGCCGTGGCGTTGTTGTCGCGCGTCATGTTTTCATCTAAAAATCGTTCGTAATGCCCCAGGTCCAGATCGGTTTCAGCGCCATCATCGGTCACATAAACCTCACCATGCTGATAGGGACTCATGGTTCCGGGATCTACATTAATGTAAGGATCGAGTTTTAATATCGTAACTTTGTACCCTCTCGATTTCAACAATAAGCCCAGAGAAGAACAGGCAATTCCTTTGCCTAAAGAAGAGACAACGCCACCGGTAAGAAAGATGTACTTTCGATTTTTCATAGCAATCCTTCATTTTGATATTTTACTACGATCTGATTTAAACGACTCAAATCTTCCGGCGTATCGACGCTCAATGAGTCGTAGTCTGTTTCAATGGTGTAAATTTTGTGACCATATTCCAGGATGCGCAGCTGCTCCAGTTTTTCGGCCTTTTCCAATGCGCCCTGTTGAAGTGCGGTAAGCTCCAATAAAAATTCTTTGCGATAGGCGTAAATGCCCACATGTTTAAAAAAGGGAAATGTACGTAGCCAGTCTTCCTGACGGGGCACATCCCGTAAATAAGGAATGACACTGCGTGTAAAATAGAGTGCAAAATCTTGCCGATTTCGTACCACGCGCACCAGATTGGGATCGGTAAGCTCCTCCATACGCGTTATCCTTTTCACGGGCGTTGCTACTTCAACCTCAGGCCTATCCCTAAAAACCTGTACCAAACGATCTAACAATTGAGGATTGATCAGCGGTTCATCGCCCTGCAAATTAACCACCACATCAGCCTCTAAATCTTTTACCGTAAATGCCACCCTATCCGTCCCAGAAGGTAAATCAGTCGGGGTCATGAACACCTGGCCTCCGAACGCCTGAACAACCTGCGCAATGCGCTGATCATCAGTAGCCACCAACACATTTTGAAAGTTTTTGGCCCTGGCGGCCCGTTCGTACACCCATTGTATCATGGGCTTGCCCTGAATTTGGGCTAATGGTTTTCCCGGAAAACGTGTAGACCCGTAACGCGCAGGAATGACGCAAATAGCGTTCATTTACGCACCACCTTGGGAACGCTAAAATAGGCCCCGGCCTTTCTAGGCGCATTCTTTAGAGCCTCTTCCTGAGAAAGTGATTTTTGAGGCTGATCTTCCCGGAAGACATTGTTCATCTCCAGAGGATGGGCCAGAGGTTCAACCGAACTCGTGTCCAATTCATTCAAGTGGTTGACATATTCTAAAATTTTATTCAACTGTTCGGTGAGTAAAGGAACTTCCTCTTCCTTCAATTTCAATTTGGCCAGAGTAGCAATGTAAGCCACATCCTTTTTTGAAACAGACATATGAATTCCTTTAAAATTTGATTTTTTGAACATTCAATGTAAAATGCAATTTTAACATGTTAAACCGATTATTTCAAATATTATTCATGCCTTTTCCGATCTGAGGCAAAGACGATTTCGGTCTTCGGGATTGGATTCCGTGGAAATCAGGGGTCCGTTCTTTCCAGCGGTTGCCCAGTCCAGCCTGCGTAGCAAGGATTTTGATTCAGAACCTCGCCTGTTTAAGGCCATTCGACCAACGTTGGCAGGTAGGGATGGCATGATTTTTTCCGCCATCTTTAATAATTTTGGCGTTCTTTTGTGCAGGCCAGAGCAGTTCGCGCTACTACTGTGCTCCGGAATCGGGTATGGCCGACCAACTCAGATCCGTTTTAGCCTTAATGGTCATACGTTTTTAAGAGCACGGGCTTTGCCGAATTAATATCTGGAACCGATTGCATCTCTGTTAGCGGGCTTTGATCAAAAATTTCCGAATACTGTTTCAGGTTTTTAAGCACGGTATCGCGTCGGGCGCCGGTTAAACGGAATGGCTGCCAGTAGCGAGTAGCCACCGGGATCATTTCGATGTGCCAGTTGGCAACGGTTTTTACAGGGATAATGACTTTGAGCACGGCGCTTTCTTTGTAAATGCGTCGGTTGCCGCCGAAAATAAAATCTCCTAGAGAATAGACAACGATCCCTTGCTTGTATTTTTCAACGCCCTGCAACACATGGGGGTGATGTCCCACAATCAAATCGGCGCCATAGTCAATCACGCGATGCGCAAACCAGATCTGATCTTTCTCTGGAAAATGTTTCTTTTCCTGCCCCCAATGAAAAATCACAGTGATAAAATCAACCTTATTTTTTAGTTTGTGAATATCTTCTTTAATGAATTTTAAGTTACGCAGAGCCGTGCCGGCTTCTGTCTGACTGGCCGGATGCGATTCTTCGTGAGCCGTAAGGCCGTAATAGCCCAGAAAAGCCAGCTTAATTCCTTTAATCGTAAATAGGGCTGGTTTACGGGCTTCGTGGAGATTTCTTCCTGCCCCTACGTGAGCAATGTTTGCCTTATCTAAAACGGCGAGGGTTTGCAAAAGCCCTTCTGCACCGTAATCATAGATGTGATTATTGGCCAGATTCACCAGGCCCACATGGGCTTGTTTTAAAATGGCAACATAGTCCGGTCGCGCCTTAAACACATAGGGTTTTTCCATAGCTTGCTGGGCTGTGGTCAGTGGAGCTTCCAGATTAATTATAGACAGGTCGGTTTGTTTAAACCAGGGGATTTTGGCGAATGGGTATTTAAAATCGTTTTTAACATAGCGCTCAAAATGGTGGGCCAGTTGAACATCGCCCGTAAAAAGAAGTTCAACCTGTTGGGCAGACAGTCCATGAATTAAAACGAGGGCCAGAAGCCCTCGTTTTAAAAAGGAAAGTTGAGTAATCACCATGGCCACCACATGTGTAGCGCTCGCAATTGACAGCTAATTGGAGTTTGCTACAATGGAGCGATTTAAATTTTGATCATCAAAGAAAAAGAGTTCGGGATCGAGATGCCGGCCATGTAACAGAACCTCGTAATGCAGATGAGGCGCTGTGCTAATGCCTGTATTGCCCACTTCAGCAATTTTTTCACCGCGTTTAACGCGTTGTCCTCTGCGTACCAATATTTTGCTCAGATGGCCATATCTGGTCTGGAAACCGTATTTATGGTCCAGCATGATCATTTTACCATAACCGCCATTGTAACCGGCAAATTTAACAATTCCGTCGGCAGAGGCATAAACCGGTGTGTGGGTTGGCGCGCTGATGTCGATCCCTTCGTGGAAACGTATTACTTTAAATATGGGATGAAACCGTTTCCCGAACCCGCTGGAAATGACGCCATGAATAACCGGACGGAGCGCCGGCAAATATTTCACAGAATCCTGCTTTTTGTAAACCGTACTCAACAAGCTCTGGTAACTCTCTATCTCCAGCTTAACTTCACGCTCCAGCTCGTTGATCTTTTTTAAGGTCGATGAGAGATCAATTTTTGATTCAAATCCGCTAACCTGATCTAATAATTCGTAGTTGTAATCAGAACCACCAATACCTACCTTACGCACATCTTCGTTCAACTTGGGCAAGCCTAAAACCACGCGTAACTGATCGTCTGTTTCTGCAATCTTTTGAATTTGCTGAGTGAGTTGCTTGTACTTTTTACTCATTTCCAGCAACCGATCCTGCAAAACAAGATTGGTACGGCTCAGTTTTTTCATTTCACTGTTCAGGCTGAAATCAACCAGCATATCCATACCCAGCTTACCCAGGATCAGAAAAACGATTAAAAAGAGAGAAATCGATGTAAAGAGTTTCCAGCGGGAGATTTTGAATTCTTTTACTTTACGTTGATCTCGAGAAATAAAGATAATACGAGATTCATCGTTCATACTAAGGGCCCCTGAATTAAGATTAAATCCGTTTACCATTTAAATGTGACTCAGATCAAAATATAAAAAAAAATAACTCTGCTAGCAAGCAGAGTTATTAAAAATATTAAAAAAAACACAAAAAAAAGTACATTAGCCCAGATAATAGCGCAAAACTTTACTGCGGGAACTGTGTCGTAAGCGTCTCAGGGCCTTTTCTTTAATCTGACGCACGCGTTCGCGGGTCAGTTTAAATTTAACTCCAATCTCTTCCAGCGTGTGAGGTTTTTCGCCATCCAGCCCAAAGTAGAGTTTCAAAATTCGGGCTTCACGGGCTGTTAAAGTAGACAGAATGTAATTGACTTCTTCTTTTAGCGATTCGCCCATCACTTCCGCATCAGGTTCCGGGTCTTGCTGATTCTGAATAATATCGATCAAACGGCTGTCGCTGTTTTTCTGCAAGGGGGAATCCATGGAAACTGAGCGCGTGGCCATCTTAATGGTGTCTGTAATGTCACCCGAATCGACTTCCAGAACATTGGCGATCTCTTCCGGAGTTGGTTCCCGTTCGTACTCTTGCTCTAACTGACTATAAACTTTCCCGATCTTAGTCAGGGTACCGACTCTGTTTAAGGGTAAGCGAACCAACCTCGACTGTTCGGCAATAGCCTGTAGAATGGATTGTTTAATCCACCATACGGCATAGGAGATAAACTTAAAGCCGCGGGTTTCATCAAACCGGTAGGCCGCCTTCATTAAACCTAAATTACCCTCATTGATTAAATCTTCGAGCGAAAGGCCATAATTTTGGTACGACTTAGCCACGCTCACCACAAAACGCAAATTGGCACTCACCAATTTTTTCAGGGCCCGTTGATCGCCCTGCTTGATACGTTTGGCTAACTCAATCTCCTCATCAGGAGTCAACAAAGGGACTTCGCCGATTTCGCGCAGATAATTCTCTAAAGATTGGTTTTTGCTGATAAAGAAATCGCTCACTTAACCTACCCCATTTTATTTGGTTAAACTTTTAATAAAAAATGTCAAACGTTGTTTTCTAAAAAAAAATTTCATCCGGGCTGCTGATTTGTTTTGTTTTTGCTATTAATTGCCTTTAATTGACGTAATTCCAGTTCCAATTCCTTAATCTGCTCTATTAAATGTTTTATGATCAAATCTTGTTCAAAATTCAGGCTATTTTTTTCGGTGGCCTTTTTGTAAACCAGACCGCCTACCTCCAATAGCTTTTCTTCAATCTGTTTTTTAATTCCCAGCTCGTTTATTTTAACCTTGCTCTGTTTCGAAATGCTTTCGGACGTTGCACTGGCAATTTGCGCACCTCTGGCTAATCGCTTTTTAACTTTTTCCCACAAACCACTCTTTTGAAACATCATTTTTATTTTGATTTAAAATTGAGCTATTTGGGACAGAAAACTTTTTCCTTTCCCGGTCCCGGGTACTCCGAAATATTCGCTTAATGTGGCCTGAACATCGGCAAACGTGCTACGCACCCCTAAATTGACATTCTTTTTAAATCCTGGCCCCAGAACCAGTAAAGGCACATATTCTCTGGAATGATCGGTGCTGGGCATTGTCGGATCGTTCCCATGATCTGCGGTAATTATTACCAGATCATCTTCCTGAAGACGCTTTTCTAACTCAGGCAACCAACTATCAAACTCCTGCAAGCCCTGATAAAATCCTTGAGGATTATTACGGTGGCCCCATAACATATCAAAATCTACCAAATTGGCCATGATTAAACCACGCCGGGTGTCATTTAGTTCCCCGAGGATGGCCTGCATAACTTCCTGATTGTTTTTTGTCTTAATACTTTTTTCAATGCCACTGTGCGCATACAGATCGTTGATTTTACCAATGCCCACGGTTGGCCAGCCTTGTTCCTGTAAAATTTTTAATATGGTTTTGGAAAAAGGCTTTACAGAAAAATCCCTTCGGTAGGGTGTGCGCACAAAATCGCTGGCCGATGTCCCAATGAAAGGGCGGGCAATGACGCGCGCTACCATGTGTTTACCGGTTAACATCTCGCGGGCGGTTTCGCAAATTTGGTACAATTTTTCCAGCGGCACCACATCCTGATGGGCAGCAATCTGAAAGACCGAATCGGCAGAGGTGTAAACAATCAATTTTCCACTACGCAGGTGTTCTTCCCCCAATTCCTTGATGATTTCAGTTCCCGAAGCCGGTTTGTTACCTATCACCTGGTAGCCCGTTCTGCGCGTAAACTCCTCGATGACTTCCTCAGGAAATCCATCGGGGTAAACCGGAAAGGGTTGCTTTAAAATCAGTCCGGCTAATTCCCAGTGCCCGGTAGTAGAATCCTTACCTGCAGAAATTTCGGCCATTTTCCCGCAATTGGCCTGAGCTGGCAAATCACTGCGCAAACCCTGGATGGGATGAATCTTACCCAATCCTAAACGTTCAAGGTTGGGTAAGTGCAAACCGCCTAAAACGCGGGCTAAATTGGCCAGGGTATTGCTTCCCTGGTCATGATATCGGGCTGCATCTGGCAATTCACCAATCCCCACTCCGTCGATGATGATTACAATCGCTCGTTTCATGCCTGCCTCAAATACCAAATATTTTCTCCTTTAAAGAATATAGCCAGCCGGAACGCTGTTTAATCTTCTCTTTTAATAAATCAATATTTTGTTCGACTACCGCCTCACCTTGTTGAATAAAATAATCAATAGCCTCAAAATCCGTCCAGGTTTTTTCTCCTATAAGCGGTTTCAGGACAAAATCGGCCTGCTTCAACAATTCTTCATTTAATCTGTGCACCACCGCCCGATGCGATCGGATAAAGATATCGAGAATATTATTGAACTGTTGAACCATTCCCATTCCCGGCGAAACATCGCAAACAATGGTAAAATCGGCGCCCAATTCTTTACAGAGTTGTACGGGAAAAACCATTGATCACGGCTCCATCAACAAATTCCCCGCTATAAGCCCGAACTGGAGGCAAATAACCAGGAATTGAAGAGCTGGCTACCAGCGCTGTGTGCAAATCTCCTCTTCTAAAAACATATTCACGACCATCAACCAGATTTAAGGCCGAACAGGCAAAGAGAATGGCTGTTTCTTCAATATTTGCTCTGGGAACTAAATATTGCACAGCCCTACGCAAGCGCCGGGCATCGACCAGCCCACGGCGATTCACGGCCAGATTGATCACAATGCTTTTTTTGACAATTTGGGTAATAAAATGGAAAAAGCCCTCGGGTTTCTCTGCAGAGCTCAGATCAATGGACTCGCCTTTTAGTTTCTTAAATTTATCGCTAAATATGAAATTCTTAAAATTGTGCTCAACCTTCTGAATATCGGCCAGAAGGGCAAAAGCAGCTCCGACAATGGCGCCCATACTCACACCGCTAATACAATGCACAGGAATCTGGTTTTTAAGTAAGCCCCTGATCACACCAATGTGCGCCAGTCCCCTGGCCCCTCCGCCACCAAGCACCAAACCAATTTTCAAATTTTTCATGAATGCGACTTCATAAACTCCCGACTATTCAGAAAAGGCCGCTAAATATACAAATAATTTGGGATAAATTCTAATTAAATATTTGCCTTCATTTAAAATAAGGCATCTCTGCTGAATTTCACTGCCAAATGTCTATTGTTTTGGTTTAAATGATTTATTATTGCAAATTAGAGAAGTTACTGGCTCTTCTCTACTTAACTGATATCTTTTTCGTAACGCCAGAACACGCGCTCCACAACCGCGTTAACATGATAGGAGTAAAAGCGAATGGGGCCCACCCAGGGAATGATTGACTTTTCCAGTCCCCAATCCTGCATATCCTTAAGGCACCGTTTGAGCAATACCCCTCCGATGCCCTTTCCTCTCAAATCAGGATGGGTTCCCATAGGGCCAAACCAGCCGGTTCCAAAATTATTGCCATTATGGGCTGAAAAGGCGCGAATTTTCCCATTAAACAGCGCAATGTGTATGGCAACAGGGATAGAATTAAAAGCGTTAAGCACCTCGTAACGCCATAAAGGGAAATATTCATCAATAAAGGTCAATAATTCCTCCCGGTCATCGTAATCGGCTCGTTTGATGACGATGCCCTGGCCTAACAAATTTTTTTCTTTATTTTCGGTGTCAAAGGACTGCCTGGCCAGATCAACCGTCATGTTTGACGTGTCGGCAAATCTTTTAAATCCCAAGGTTTCAAAAAAAGCCAGTGCCGGTGTGTAGCGGGGATCAATGCCCGGCATGAAGTAGTTGAAGGGCACATCGTAAACACGCACTTTTTGCATGCCCAGGGCCTTTAATCGTTTTTCCAGTTCCAGATAAAGCTGCCTGCCCAGACCTTGCCGCCGATAGTTTTTTTCCACCGCCATTAATTTTACATAGCCAATTTTGTCCTTGCCGATGGTTCTGGTCACCCCATCCACAAAGCCCAGAATCTGGTTATCTTCCTGATAAATCAATACCAAGTCCGCAGAGAAGGCAGGATCTTCCAGAATTTTTTCTCGCAATAAAGGCTCCGTAAACTGATCGTAGGCCATATTACGATTGCAGAAATTCAATAGGGGGATGACATCGCTCTCCTTGAATGTTCTGATCTCGCCCATAATCCTCCAACCCTTTAGTTAGTTCAATGAATTAATTAATCTGAAATCTAATAAAAATGATTTTAATTACAAATTTTTTTGGAAGCGGTTTCAGGAGCTTTGAGGGACAGGCAAAACAGAGAACTCCAGGGACACACAAAGGGCGTAAAAAGATCTTTCAAACATATGAATATTGCGCATCTATATTGGAGCCTTACCACCGGGCCGGCCTGACCAATAAACCATTCAGCCGTTCAAAAAATTCATCAATTTACTTACAAATCAAGTAAAAACGTTGGCCGTCAAAAGCATTCGATTTTAATGGAATTCTGCTAACTCCCTGAAGAAAACGGATTTCCGTCAATGGCTTTTGCAACTGCTTTTTTCACGGCCTGTAAGGTTTTTCAGGCCTACCTTAATAGTACCATCTTTTTCATCATGGAAATATGACCGGCCTGTAATTGATAAAAATAGATACCTGAAGCCACTGCATCGCCTGTTGCGTTTGTGCCATCCCATTCAAACTGATGGAAACCAGGAGGTAAATTCCCTTCAAACAACACGCGTACTTCCTTGCCCAGAACATCAAAAATCTTTACAGAAATTTTATCTTTATTTCCGGTTTCAGGCACGCCAATTTTAATAGTGGTTGTTGGATTAAAAGGATTGGGAAAATTTTGGGCCAGGGTAAACTGTAAAGGAATGATCGACGGTTTAAAATTTCTGTCTTTGCTTACATACAGCCTGAAATGGTAGGTATTCTCCTGTGGCGTAAAAACATATTCATCGTTTTCCCATAGCTTAATGACTGTTTCTTTGTCTAAGTCCACCAGGTAAGCAAAAAGATCCTCATTTTGACCGGAAACCTGCTGCCAGCTCAAATGGTGTTCTTTCTGAACAGCACTGGTCGTAACAGACAGGTCCCAGTAATCGTAAGATTTTGCCCCATTGTCCCGAGGTTTGAAATATTGACAATACCGGTGATCGCCTTCTGTGACCGTCAGGGAGGCAAATTCATTAAAAACCGGAGGTTCAAAAATAGGTTGAGCAGGACGATCACTCAACCCAATCAGATTGTACTCATCTTTCAATTTATTACATTGTAATGAAAAATTAATGCTCCACTCGTTTTCATGTTCATTGATCTGCCTTTTGGCAAAACCTTTTGGCACTGCGGCGGTGATTTCCGTTTCTGAAGGGAATTCAGGCTCATTATCCACAAACATAGTGGCTTCGGTGTTGGCATAAAGCCAGTAGCCAAACCAGGGTCTGGCAAAAGAGGCCGAATCGAAGTTTTCAACATGATAGCCGATAAAGTCATCGCGTTGTTCAAACCAGAAAGCAGCCGGTTGAATCAAGGTATCGTTAAGGGCTTCTTGCAAATTTAACTGAACGGTGGAATTGGCTCTGGAAAAGCGTAAATTGGTCCAATGTTTGTAATAGGGCCAGGGCAGCCCGATTTGATTCCAGCCCTTTTTCAAATGAATTGCAACGCTTTGCACTTCAGGGCTCATGGCTACGGGAATGGAATTCAAATCAAAGTTTAAATTTTGCAGGGGCATTAGCCAGAAAGCCATGCCAGGTTCGATTTTTTCTTCCTTATTCAGGGAAAAATATTTTTTTTCACTGGCATCCCAGCGGAACAGGACGGCGCTGGAATCGGAATAATTGAATTGGCTCCAGTCGATTGGCTCTTGACGTGGAAAAGCCATCATGTGCCATGTAAAACGGGTAAAACCTTTTAACGATGCGCGAATGGCAAATAACAATTCCTTTTTCCCTTCTACCAGTCGGCCATCAGCCAGCCCCTTGGTTGCCAGAATACGGCAGCGATAATCACCGTCTTCTAAAGGATAAAAATAGAAATTGCGAACTCCAGCGGTATCGATATTCTGAAGGGGCTCGGTTTCTCCCTTTTTAAATAATTGAACAATCAAATGGTAGGATTGGGTGGCTTCTTTTAATTGGGTTTTGCTTGAATCCCAGACGGAAACAACAATATTAATTGCGGCCTGTTTGCTCAAGGCTCCGCCCACGGCATGGGCTTTAATAACAGGGAAAATTGCAACTGGTTGGCTCTGGCTTACAACGTCAATAAAAAAGCGCAGACTATCCTGCCCCCCATGCTGATCACTGAAGCGTAAGCGGACTACATGTCGGCCGGTGTCTGCCGGCGCGGGGCTGCCCAGTAACGCTTGCTGCGTGGTCAGTTTTAACCAACCCGGCAAAGTAGGCGCTTGAACAACAATGGAATCTCCATCCAGATCGGAGAACAATGGTTTAAAGTAGTAAACGCTATCTACAAAGGCGATGGTAGGCGGTTCATTGAGCAACACCGGTTTGGAATTTAAACATTCGCCCTGTATCTGCATTACATATCTGCCGGCCAGTAAATGGGGATCGTTGCACAGGATGATCAGGCTATCCTGATAGATCCCCCGTTTAGGCGGTCTGAAGCGTACAGGAATAACCATACTGTCCTGGGCAGGAATGATCGTTTTACTCTGGAACCCTAATCTAAACACAGAATCCTGAGCGCCTGCTTTCAGAACCAGGCTATCTATGTTCAGTTCAATGTATCCCCAGTTTTTGATTACAAGATCGGTAGAATCTTTTCCTTTGGCAAAAGTTTTTAAATCGGTTTTAAGGAATCGGGCTGCAATGCGGGGTTGCAAACTGGGAAGGGCCATGGGCGTTCCCCCCAGGGTACCCTGATTGATTCTACCGCCATTGGGTTGGGGCTCAAGATCATAAGGATCGTCCGGATCTCCGGCGTCAATCGTAGGCGACATGGTACTGAGGTTGAAGGGATCACTGCTGTTTTCCCCTTCAAATACAGGGGCCAATTTTGAAATGTGCTGGGTAAAGACGCGTTGGCCAATGTTATCAATCGTAGAATACGAGAGAAAAATTTTGGCGCTGTCTGCGGCCGTCAAGGGCCCCAGGTTGTTCCAGATGATGGCATTTTTGATATTTATTATGGAATTTCCCGAAGCAAACACACCAAAATCACGCGCATGAAACAGATTAATATTTTTAACAAAACCGTTCACATCATCACTGGCTCTAATTCCAGCGTACACACTATCGATAAGAAAATTTTGCATCCAGAAATCGACCTGGTTTAACTGCAGAGCAACCGGGCAGCCTATGATACCTCCCAGTTTGATTTGCAGGGGACGCGTTTCGGCTGAAATCGCGGTTTGCGCTCCGTGAATCGCAAACCATTCAAAATAGGCGGTATCCGGATTTTGTTTTAGAACGATACCTTTCCATAACGAATCGGTTTCGTACAGCTCGACCATTTGCCCGTCATGATTGCCTTTAATTACTAACGAGCCTTCAACATTCAGACCCGTATTGGGCAAAAAGGCCAGATCCACGCCATTCAAAAGCTGTAAAGAATCGCCGGCAGGGACAATTAAATCATCAAGCACCAGATAGGGTAAGGTAGTGTCGGATAGAACGCCGTTTAAAATACCGCTCAATTCGCGATAGGTTTTAACATGAACGGCATCAGACGAACTGGTTATTTGCCCTCCATTGTAATAGGCCTTTACTCGATACCAATAATCCTCAAATGGCCACACATCGTGATCAATAAAGAAGGGTTCATTACTAATATATGTCGTAAAGCCATCAATAAATGCGGGATCATGACTTCTTTCCAATTCATAATAATCGAGTGTGCCCAAATCTGTTGGGAACGGGCTCCAGGAGAGCTGAATTTCGTATTGTTTTAGCGAATCAACCGTTAGTTCTGGAGTCCATGACAGGCCTTTTTCCCAAAATTCCAATAATCCCTCCGTGCGATTAACCATAGCCAGTTCCGGCAGTCCATCGGCCCCATAATCAACCGTAAATAACTGATCGTGGGGTTGCGTTAAACTGGCCTGAAATATAGGAACTTCACTAAAGATAAATTCGCCTGGAACAGTGGTCATGTTCTGGTAAATGAGTAAACTATCGTTCTTAAGCAGAGAGATATCCAGTTTAGGCCCAAGTCCATCGGTCAGATCGCCTCCGAACTCATCAATGGACATACGAATATTTGTAGCCGTGGGATTAGAAAAAGAGAACAAAAAACGCAGATAATTGGCTTCATTATGATAGCGTTCCGGATAGGAAATAGCTTCTACGCTCTGGGGTCTCAAACAGATAATTTCTTGTGGGGGCATATTATCAATATTGGCCAGTAAGAAATCGGTGTAATCACTTACCAATAGCGTATCGTTATAATAGGAGCCTGTAAGACCGTATTGGGAATCTCCTTTGCGATAAAGGATGGTGCCATTATCCAGAAAGACCAGATCCTGGATCCGATCTCCATCGATGTCTCCGATTTGCACACGCGAAACGGTAGAGGCATCGGAAATTAGGATGGATTGATTCGCCGGATCGATCAGATTTTCATCAATATCTTTAATGATTGAAATATCATCATCCAGAAGCAACAAATCGATTTGAGAGTTATTATCTTCATTAAAAGGGATAACGTCCTTTATGTTATTACCGGAATAGAAGCCATCTCCCAGTCTAAAATCTACATCCGTACCAAGGGAGTTGTTGACCAGCAGATGCAAATTCACTGTGTCAAACAACAAGAGGTCTGGGAGGATGTCATGGTTAAGATCAACAATTTTTAACTGATTTTTAATGTTGATATCAGGATTAATTCCAGGCACATAGATTTTTTTCAGGGTTCTTTCGATCGAATTTTGAGACATTAAAATAATCAGTGAATCTTGCGTGTAGGTCACCAGATCTAAATAGCTGTCTGAGTTAAAAAATCCGGCCACCCAGTTGGTTGTCGTTTGGTTTAGATGGATAGAGGGCCAGGCGGCGGGTACATATTCAAACGAGGAGGGCTGACCTGAGAAAAAACCATATTCAAAATGAAAAGGCGTTAAATTCTTTAAATAAAGGGAATCTACCCCGCTGGCATGGATGCCTTTAGCAAATGTACATTGCCATGTTTCTCCAGGAACACCCGTCTTAACGGTTAGCGGAGAGACAGTAAAATTAATCTGGTTGGCTACACCGGGTTCGGGATCAACCGTAAAGGGTAAAATGCCCGATAAATTGCTCTTAATGAAGGTGTTTTCTGCCAGTCCAACAAGATCGGGAATGTTGGAAAATTTGACGCTGAATTGATTAATAGGACCGGATATTAATTCACCCGGGTGGGGTATTATTTCCAGAACAATGAAGCCGTTAAAAACCGTTATTCCTCCACTACCCAGGACAACGCCGTTTACGGCGTCTTCAACGTCATTATAGTAATCCGTGTCTGAAGGGATAATCGGTCCCAGAGCCCGATTTTGCGCATCCTGAAATTGCAGAACCCATGTCATGTCCAAACGATTAAGTTTCCAGATTTGTCCCTGGGCTGTGCTCACCCAGATTTCCGAATGTCCGGAAGCGTAATCACTCCACAGGGCCATGCCCGTAGGATCTGCAAAAGAAAGATCAATCTGTCTATAGTAATTAAAATTGGGGAAATCATAAACGTTATAACTCCACAGAAGCGTAGAATCATTGGGAGATCGCGTAATAAAATAGCTTTCTGAGGAATATTCGCCTCCGGCACGAGCTTGGGTCACCAGAACCTGATTGGGGATCGTATCTGTACCTACTTCTCTGACATTCTGATTTATGTCAATACTTAATTTTTTCAGGTAAGTATCCTGGCCATCATCGCCCATTAACAAAAGGTAAGAGTAATCATAATCAATTTTTTTGATATTAAAGCGCGGAGGATTCAGGTTAAAGCGGTGCCATGTTTCGCCGTCATCTTCCGAAAAAGCGAAGAAACCATTCTCTCCTGCCAGCCAGTATTTATTTCTGAAAAAATCGAACACAACCGTGTTCAAATTTTCGCTGGTCAGGGTGTCGATAAAGGTGGCCTCTTTGCTGTCAAGATCGAATCGAACCAGAGTGCCAGAACTGCCGCAGATTATGGCAATACGTTGAATGGCGATTAGCTGTGAGGGAGAATTTTTGTTGATTTGCTGTTGGTTTTTGCCCTGGGCCGAATAGCTGTAGCGGTAGGCAATCTGCTTTAAATCCTGGTTTGTTCCTATATTGAGCGTATTCCATGTGTATCCGTGATCGCGTGATTCAAAAAACATCCCCTGATCGCCCACGGCGTACAGGTCTCTCAGATCTGGATTTAAGGCCATGGCGCTACGCATGGGGACAAAATCGGAATTTTCATGGATCACATACCATGGAGACTGCGCTCTTAAATTTCCCAAGGCCAGATTAAAAACAAAACATACTAAAAGCCTTTGCCAGGTTTTCATGCACTGCTCTCCCTCTTTGATCTATTTAATTATATTCAAATATTGATTGATTATCAATATTTTTCGTCATTATTTCCATAATTATTAATTGAAATTAAATAAATCATTTTGAAAAAACTGTGATTAATGATAAATTGTTCTATTGTTAAGTAACTTGGGATGAAGAATGATCGATTACGCGCTACTTTTCATGGCTTTAACCTTTTGGGCAGCCATCCTCTACTTTTACCGCGGTCTGGCGCATTTGCCAAACCAGAAGCGGACCATGGCCAGGCCCTTTGTAACAGTAATTGTCAGCGCGCACAATGAAGAGCAAAACCTGCCCGATTGTCTTAAGAGGCTTGCTCGCCAGACCTATCCCCGGGATAAAATCGAATTCATCATCGTCAATGATCGCTCCACTGATGGCACGGCTCAGATTATAAATCAATATGTTTTGCGTGATCAACGGTTCAGGTCGATCACACTTCACAATCGTGTAGCGGATTTTGCCCCTAAAAAACGGGCCATTGACCATGCGATTCGTCAGGCCAGGGGCGAAATCATTTTATTAACCGATGCCGACGGCCGGCCGGGATTTCGCTGGGCAGAGACTGTTGTTTCTTACTTTACCCCAGATACGCACATGGTCATCGGATATGCGCCGTACCGCATCAAGCCCGCGCGACACTTTATTAAACGCTTGCTGGCCCTGGAATACCTTTCTCATGCTGCGGTTGCCGCCGCTTCAACAGGACTGGGCTGGCCTTTAACCTGTGTGGGAACTAACATGGCCTACCGAAAATCATTGTACTTTGCGATTGGCGGTTTTGGCCCCTACCGCGCCCATATTTCCGGAGACGACGACCTGTTTTTAACACGCGTACGCGAAGCCGGTTCGTACAAAATCAAATACGCAGCCGATTTCCATGCCCATGTTTTCAATAATCCGCCGCGATTATGGTCCAGGTTTTTACACCAGCGGTTACGCTATGCCAGCAAAGGATTTGATTATCCTCTAAAAATAACGCTTGGCTTAATGTTCTATTACCTTTTTAATCTGCTGTTATCCATCAAAACCATGGAGGCTTTGTACACACTGGATTTTTCAGGCCTGTTAGGTTTGAGCTGGCTTTTGAAGATGAGCGCTGAATTTTTGTTCATCGGCCAAGCGGCTCGCTTGTTAAAAGATATGCGTTCGCTGATCGTCCTACCTATTGTTTCCATTCTACATCCTTTTTACGTGGTTGTGTTTGGTGCTTTAGGACAAATAGGATATTTTAAATGGGCCGAAGAAAAAATTGAATCGGCCGTCCAGAATCCGGTAATGAATAAAAAATGAGCGCAATGGATTGTTTTTTTTGGGTAACATCTGGATTAGCTGTACTTTACTTTCTAATCGCTTTCTTACTCAGCCTGTGGCCTGAGCCAACGCCAGCCACACTATCCTCCCCAAAGCCGCGAGTTGCAGTTTTGATTGCCATGCGCAACGAACAGAATTACATTGAAGCCTGTCTTACTGCCCTGGAAAAGCAGACCTACCCGAATCATCTTTTCGACGTGTTCGTGCTCAATGACCAATCGACCGACGCTTCGCCTAAAATAGTGGAAGCCTTTACCAAACGTCATGCTAATTTTTTCCAAATACATGTTACATCCACTCTGGCCAACCTGAAAGGAAAAATGAATGTTCTGGCTCAGGGTTTAAAACAGATCGATCATGAACTCGTTCTGATTACCGATGCCGACTGCCTGGTTCAGCCGACCTGGATCGAAAGCATGGTGCGTTATTTTGGACCGCAGGTGGGAATGGTAGGCGCTTTTACCAGTCTTTTCCCTTTTGGAGAAATAAATCCCGGCCCGCTAAAAAACACGCTTTTTAGCCGGGTACAGGCTCTGGACTGGGCCTATCTTCAAACTATGAATGCCATGAACAGCAACGCAGGAAAACCGGTGAGTATTTTGGGCAATAACTTTGCCTTTCGCCTGCAAGCTTACCGGGAGGTAGGAGGTTTTGAAGAAATTGGTTTTTCTGTTACCGAAGATTTTGCCTTGATGGAAGCCATTCGACGCAAGACGAATTGGAAAATTGTCCACACAATCGATAAAGAGACGGCCATTTACAGCCATCCTCTGCCCGATTTAAAAAGCTTTTTCCGACAGCGCCTGCGCTGGATCCAGGGAGGCAGAACCATGCGACCCTGGGGCTATTTTGTGGTGTTCTATTCGCTGGTCACCCATGTTGCTCTGCTCATCTATTGGCTGCTGAACGGATCCTCCTTTGCCGCTTACCTGCCCTTTGTTCCACTTTTCGGCGCAGACCTGTGGGTATTATTAAAACCACTCAAACGCTTAAAATCAACGAAATTATTAAAAGATTTCTGGGCTTTTCAGATCTTTTATTTCGGCTACCTGATAATTTTCAGTGTGTTGGGCCTGCTCCCTTTAAAAGTCAACTGGAAAGGCCGAAAACTTTAATTTTTACGCTGGAATCAATCCCCAAAAAGGAAGAACATGAGAGTCGCCAGATTAAGCGCGACGCCTTAGCGAGCTTTGAGCATTAGCAAAGCCTGGATCACCGTCACGCCGTCTACTTTTTTCTGCGCTTGAAAATGATCCAGAGGCAGCAACCGTTGCTGCCGTGCAAAGTGCACAGCCTGCTCCAAAGGCCTGGCCAGCGTTGCAATCTGAACATTGGCCCAGGCCTGATCTATAGCCAGCGCAATGCGCTGCAGAGAGACGACCAACTCACCGTTGGTCAGATAATCGCCCGGATAAAATCGGCGATCCGGATAGGCCCATAAAATGTGATGGTCGAGCAAGAATTTAATGGCCTTTGCCTGGTTACGATCAGAAGGCACATCTTTAATTTGCTGCCAGGGAATCTCAGGATCAAATTGCCATAAGGCTTTAGGTGGGCTGTTCAAGGGATTAAACATTTTGAACACCAAAACGGAAAACTCTGCTCGTGTAAGCACTTTTTTAAAAATAAATGGACTACAGGAAGTCGGAATCTGTGCCATCAATTCTTCCAGTTGTTGCGCTCGGCCGGCAAAATCCCTTAATTGGTCATCATTTAAATGGCCATTGGTCTGCAACTGATCAAGCAAATCCTTTGCTTGTTGCCATCGATTTAAATGGATCAAATTACGTAGTTTCAAAATTTTAATCTCGGTTAACAGGGAGTCTGTCTGTAAGGCCTGCAGGGATGTTTCGGCCAGGGTTAACAGCTGCAGGCTCTTTTCGAACTCTCCTTGATAAAAGGCCATTCGGGCATGAGTTAAATGCACTAAAGGCCACGTCCCCTTAGAATCAGATATTTTGGTCAGCCAGTTTTCAGCCTGTTTTAGCCGGCCGCGTTTTAGAGCTATCTGAGCCAGTCCATCAAGCGCAGGAACAAAATCCGGCTTCTGCTCAAGCGCTTTGTGAAACTGGATTTCTGCCTGTACCAGCTCATCATTCTGCAAAAACTGCATGCCTTTTAAAAATAATCGATCGGCGCGTTGAACAGGGGAATATCGTTGATGAGTAGTTGAACAAAATGAAAGCAATAAAGAGAAAATAATAAGAAATGGTAAGATGTATTTCATACAAAACTCTTTTTCCGGAAAGACAGAGTAATAAAAAAAGAGCGGGAGACGGGAGTCGAACCCGCGACGTCAAGCTTGGGAAGCTTGCATTCTACCACTGAATTACTCCCGCTATTTTATTACAAATATAATGGTTTTATAACTTGTTGTCAATATGTATGTTATGGTAGCTGGAAACAAAACGTATATTTTTTTGAAACTGAAGTGTGCCAAAAGTGTGCCAAGAAAACAGACTGTTTGCGCATATTGATTCTTTTGTAATGAATTATTAACTTACATTATGTAAGATAAATATTATTGGGAGGTGATATGAAAAACATAAAGCTAAAAAGAAGAAACAATGGTGTTTACTATGTTGATTACATAGATGTAACTGGAAAGAGGGTCAGGAAAAGTTTAGCAACCAAAAACGCCAGAGAAGCTAAAGAAAAATACAATCAAATAAAATTCAGTGACGATGGTCACATAACACCGATAAAATTTGGTGAATTAGTTGACGAATTTTTAAAAAATTCTTATTTTAAAGATTGGACAAAGAAAATGATGAAATATCAATTAGATCGTTTTTTAATCGATCTAAATCTGTTTAATCAATATGTTCACACTTTTACAATAAGACAGTTTAATCGATATATTGAGCTTTTAAAAGCAAATAATTTAAAACCAACAACAATTAATAAATATATTATAAATGTAAAAAAGATATTCAAATATGCTTATAAAAATGGATATATTAAAAAGAATATATTAAGAGATGTTGAGTTGTTGAAAGAGCCTAAATTTGAAAAAATTGTTTTTAGTGATGATGATCTGAAGAAAATTTTTGAATATATAAAAGGAAAAAAATACGAAGCAATGTTTTACATTTTGTATTACACAGGATTGCGTATTAATGAAGCGGCTAAGCTGAGGGTTTGTGATATAGATTTTGACAAAAATATTATCAAGGTTGGTGCTAATGAGTTTGGGACGATCAAAACAAAACGTGATAGCTATATTGTATTATTTGATCAATTAAGAGAATATTTAATAAATTACATAGAAAGGAGGGAATTAAAAAAGAATGATTTTATTGTTTTAAAAACAGAACCTGTTAGGACTAAAACATTTTATCAGTATTTCTTAAAATTATGGAAACGTTTAAATCTTAATAAAGGATACTCACCATATACATTCCGT
>NZ_JBSMDE010000146.1:0-16954 GCF_056497305.1 Caldithrix sp.
GAAATTTTTTTCAGTGTGCCATTGAGCACCACATCGCAAACCGGGATGGATTGCTCTGAAGGCTGGGAGTAAATGCGATCCACGGGCCAGGTAACCATAACGCGATCGGAATTTTGCCACTGCTCAGAGCCGGAGCGATCGGTTTTGACAAACGAATATTTTGTCATCCATCCCAGATACCCATAAGATGTTTGAATCAGATACCAGCTTTTGTAACGCTTTAGCAGGCGCACCACATCCCCTATGATGGCCTGATCAACCAATTCGGCGGAGTGCCGGGGTTCCTTTCTTGAATTGGCCACGCTTACGCGAACGATAGCCCAGGTGCTGTCGCCCAAATCGGGGTGCGGTAGCAGAAGAGACTGGTCGTTAATTGGTTTCTGTAGCAGCGAATCCATTTTTTTTAGTAACACTGTGCGGGCTTCCGGAATGGTGGTCTCACCCTTCAAAACCCATTGACCATTTTCTTGATGTAGTTGAAAATTAAAAACCGCAAGACTTTTGTCCGGGGCGTACTGCCGTTCTACCTGTTGTGTAATGGAATGAAATTGTTCAAGAATTTGCTGTTCACTGGTACAACTCAATATGGCAAAGAGGAAAAAAACAAAGGGGAAAAAAGCTCTGTTCATACGTTACTCCGGCTGTTAAATCATTTTTAGTTAATTTAATGTCCGAACCAACTTAATGCAATTGAATCTCATGGCCTGTAAAGGAGAGGGACAAACCGTTTCCTGGCGTCCTAAAGCTCTTCATCCGTAACTCGAGCTTTAGCTCGAGACATCACTTGGTGAGCTGGTTAGGGCAGCAGAGTCGTTCATAATGTAACTCGTGCTTTAGCTCGAACTATGTCCGAAAAACCATCGTGACACGAGCTTTAGCTCGAGCCATCGGGCTCATTCGATCCGCACTCGCTCATAAAAATCAACGATTTGCTGACGCACGGTTTGAAGTAACTGATTTCGCTGTTCGAGTTGATATTGCGAGGTGTCAACTTCATCTAAGAAATAAACGTGAATGGTTCCTTTGTGTATTTTAATCGAGCGTTTGCGTAAAATATTCATCGAACCCGTAAAAACCATGGGCATGATGGGCAAGCCGGATTTCAAGGCCAGTACAAAGCCCCCTTTTTTAAAAGGTTTAATGTTGCCATCCAGGGTGCGCGTTCCTTCAGGGAAGATCAGTACCGAGACGCCTTTTTGCAGTGTGCGGGCTGCTTCTTCCAGCGATTTACGGGCCTGCTGGCTATTGCCTCGATCAATGGGAATCATGCCTACTGCTCGCATGCCCTGAGCAAAGATCGGAATGCGGAAGAGCTCTTTTTTGGCAATAAAACGCATGGTCACCGGAATGGCCACCACACCGGCCAGGATATCGAAGGCGCCCTGATGGTTTGAGATAAAGATGTAAGGCTGGCCTTTGCGCAGTTTTTCCTGGCCATGGACTACTACCTTTACGCCAGCTACTTTTAAGATGCCTCTGGCCCACAGGCGGATGATACCGTCCACTATCTTTGAATAGGGATTAAAAAGGCCGAAAGCAATGGCAGCTATTGAACAAAAGAGCGTATGAAAGATGCTGAAAATGATTACCCACACAGACCACAGGATGTGCATGGTTATCCCTTTTTGTATTTCCTGCGAATGACGTCCTGGCCGCCCATGTACTTACGCAAAACTTCGGGAATGATGATCGTACCTTCATCGGTCTGATACGTTTCTAATAAAGAGACCATCAACCTGGAGGTAGCCAAACCGGAACCGTTTAGCGTATGGACGAAGATCGGTCTGGCGCCTTTTTCCGGCCTAAAGCGGATGTTGGCCCGACGCGCCTGAAAATCTTCAAAATTGCTGACGCTGGAGGCTTCCAGCCACTTTTTTTCCGCAGGCGACCAGGTTTCGATATCGTAGCATTTGGCAGCGGCAAAGCTCAGATCTCCGGAACAGAGCAGAAGCACGCGGTAGGGAATTTCCAGCGCTTCCAGAATGTCACAGGCTTCCTGCAAGAGCTGCTCATGAAATTGGTACGATTCTTCTGGACGCACAAAATTGACCATTTCCACCTTGTTAAATTGATGGACGCGTAAAAATCCTCGTGTCTCTTTTCCGTAAGAACCAGCTTCACGCCGAAAACAGGCGGAATAGGCCACATATTTGACGGGCAAGTCGTCGCTATCCAGAATTTCGTTACGGTGCAGATTGGTGACCGGCACTTCTGCCGTGGGGATTAAGAAGAGATCGTCTTTTTCCGCCAGGTACATGTCTTCTTCTAACTTTGGCAATTGTCCCGTTCCGAACATGCTGTCGCGATTGGCCAGAAAAGGCGGAAAGATTTCTGTGTAACTGTGTTTTTCAATATGGAAATCGAGCATAAAATTGAGCAGAGCGCGTTCCAGGCGCGCGCCGTCTCCTTTGTAAACCGGAAAACCGCTGCCCGTTACTTTACCACCGCGTTTAAAATCCAGAATATCTAATCGCTCTCCCAGCTCCAGATGATTTAAAGGCTCAAAATCAAATTCAGGGATGTCACCCCAGGTTTTTACTTCCACATTATCATTGGCATCCACCCCAATCGGTGTGGTTTCATGGGGTAAATTGGGTAAGCGGCTCAATTCCTGATGGAGTTGGGCCTCGACGGCCTTTAGCTCTTCGTCTAATTTTTTTATGGTTTCGCTGATCTGCTTGGTGTGGATAATAATTTCTGAAGCGTCCAGCCCCTGCTTTTTTAGTTGGGCCACTTTTTTCGAATTTTCATTTCTTTGTTTTTTTAAATCTTCCACTTCCTGAATGATGTGCCGCCGCCTTTTGTCCAGCTCCAGTACGCGATCGACATCACCCATTTCTCCCTTGGCCTGAATACCCTTTTTTACCAGTTGTGGATGTTCCCGAATGAATTTCAAATCTAACATGTAATTTCCTTTAATTGTCTGTTTGTAATCATTGTAAATTGTACGCAAATTTACAGAAGGCCTTAAAGCATAGCAAGCCTAATCTGATAGAGAAAAATTTTTCCCTTGAAACGGAACAATTATTTTTTATATTTGTTCAAAAAATCAAAATTAACCAATTTAACAAAAGGAGGGAATAGTAGCTTCACCTTGTTACTGCTTTTATTCATTTAAACTGGAGGTGTAACAATGGTGAAGAACCCTCTTAAGCCGCATATCCCCGATTCCGTTTTTCAATTCTTAATTGAACATAATCTCTTACGTGAAAAAGGTGTGCGCGATTTTCAAATTCGCCAGCGGTTTCGCGAGTTGAAGCGCTCTCATTCTACACAGGAAGCGCTCGAGATTTTACAGGATGAATATCCCTATTTGCAGTACGAAACCATCCGCAAAATTATTTACCAGAAAACGGAACCGCGATCTCCAGAGTATTTCTATCTATTTTAAGACATCAGAACCGTAACCAAAAACATTTATGCAGGGATTTAAGCAACTACAGAGAGCACCCGTCTGACCGTAGCAGCCTGACAGTCCCGCCCATCTGGACGGTGTACAGACGGTTGGAGCCAGGCGGAAATCCCGATACTCGGGGAAAGGCCAAAAAGTAATTTTAAATTAAAAATTACGAATTACGAATTATTTTGCGAAAGGGCAAGTTGTGCCCAGGCGGTGAGGAACCGTGCCGGCATGTCATTCTGATCCCGCTTCAGCGGGAGAAGAATCCCTTACACTGGCAAACCATTCGCAGGCGCAACGTAACTAGAGTTTCAGCTCGAGACTTTGGTAAGGGCGAAGCATTCACAAAATTCGCAAAGATTGTAAATAGAAAATGGCAAAATATTTAAGGCAGCAGAGCCGCAACCAAAAAACCTTGTTAAAAAAATGACAGGCCAGTGCCCAGGAACCCTTTAACTCTTACACTCATATACTCTTAACTTTACTACTCCAACAGCAGAAGTTATTTCCCGAATTAGCCCTCACCCCCTCGGTCCCCCTCAACCAGAATAAAAATCTGTGAGAGGTGGAAGACTTGTGTGGGAAATTTTCTTAATTGTCTGGCAGCTCCAACCGGTGGCCAGACGGGTGTTCTCTGGTGCTTAACCAGGTTCCGGATAAGAGGTTTTGGTTGCGGATTGTCTTCCTGAAATTTAATGTGCTCACATTGGAGAAATCTGTAAGCCAGACGAAACGGTCCATAAGCAGGCTTTTAAAAATAACCAATTCTCTTAAAACCGGTTTCAACAACCTTAATGGAAATCATAAATCTTTAATATTGGACTTACAAATATAATCTTTTTACCTGAAACTTGAATGCGGAGACAAAATTCATTAAAATTGTTTATCCTTTTCGTAAAAATTGGTCAAATCCAAAAAAAGGAGAGCCTGGGCAGAGTTTGTTCAGTAAAAAGATATTGAGTGTTTTTTGGCTCACCGTTTTTTGGGGAATCTTTAAATGATACGAAAATTTACATTTTGCAGATTTAAACCAAAGGAGGATGCTCAATGGAGTACACATATCATGATCTGAAAAAGAAGACCGTTGCCGAACTGCGGGACATTGCCAAGAATTTTGAAGATCAGGAAGCGGTTAAAGGCTACACGCAACTAAATAAAGAGCACCTGATTGAACTTTTGTGCAAGGCCATGAACATTGACATGCATGAGCATCACGTTTCCACATTAGCCAATAAAGGGGAGATCAAACGAAAAATTCGAATGCTTAAGGTAGAGCGCGACAAAGCTATTGCAGCCAAGGACTACAAAAAATTAAAGGAAATTCGGAAAGAAATTAAGCGCTGTAAAAATAAATTAAGAGCAGCCCTGGTGTAATCGCCAGGCCTCCGGAAAACTGGAGGCTTTTTAGTTCAACCATTTTCGCCAGTTTATGAGTCTAATTTCGCGGCCATCGCTCTCAAACATGACGGCCCCAAGATGATCGGTGCGCAAAACCGGAATGTGAAGCCTCCGGTAACGCTTTAGAACAAGGTTGGACGGGTGCCCGAACTTGTTGTGTTTTCCAACTGAGATGACGGCAAATTGCGGGTTAACCAGATTCAGGAAAGAATCTGAGCTGGAAGTAATGCTCCCATGATGTCCGACTTTTAAAACGGAACTTCGTAAAAAATGCTGGTAATGGTCCAGGGCCAGCTCGGCGTCCTTTTCCGCATCTCCGGTAAGTAGAAAGGAGGTCTTTCCGTAACACAGTTTGATGACCAGTGAGCTGCTGTTTATTTCATGCCCATTATGTTTTTTGACTTTCGTAAATCCATTAAAAGGATGCAGTACGTAGGCCCTAACCTGTTCGCCCAGGTAGAGGCAATCGCCTCTTTTGACCCGCCGGATTGCAATGTTTTTCTGTCTGGCCAACTGCAGAAGTTGGCGATAACTTTTACTTTTTTCGGAGTAACTGTTAATAATCAATGTGTCTGTAGGAACATGTTTTAAGATAGTTAAAAAGCCACCGAAGTGATCGGTGTGTGGATGGGTCGCCACGGCGTACTTGATGGTCTTTACGTCCAGATAGCGCAACAGGGGTTGTACAAATTGTTCCCCCGCCTTCAACCAGGGGCGATGCTCTCCACAATCAATTAACAGATGATTCCCATCCGGCAATTGAATGAGGCTGGCATCTCCCTGACCGACATCGATAAAAGTCACTCTTAATTCAGATTCCGTTTTAAAACTGAGAAAAAGAAACAGCAAAATAAGCAGGAGACCACTTTTAATCCGTGCCGATCTTTTTTGTAGCTGGTAACCATAAAAGATGAGCAGCGCGGCAAGTAAAACCATCCAGAGAGAAGGATGGGCGGTTTGCAGCTGGACAAAAGGAATCTGGGCCAGCCAGGCAATAAGCTGTTTAACTGCGTTTACAATCAGGTGGATTACCAGTCCCAGCCCTTTGAGAACCGGCAGGTGTAGAAATCCCAGCAAAATGAGTAAAAGAGAGAGAATCACCACGCAGCCCATTAACGGGATAATCAGCAAATTGATGAACACAGCCCCAAGCTGGATGGTGCCATAATACCACCAGGTTAACGGCAGTGTAGCCAGAACCGCGGCCAGGGAAACCAGAGTTGGCTGCCAGAGCCAGCGATTGATCTGTTTCAGAAATTTTGTATTCGCTTGCCAGGGAAGCAGTTGTTTCAGATGGGGATAGCCAAACAGGATGCCGGCTACCGCAGCAAATGAGAACTGGAAACCGGGTTGAAAGAGATGATCCGGATCAAACAGTAAAATTAAAAGGGCAGCCAGCCCAAGAATATTCAAATTGGATGGTCTACGCCCAATCTCTTTTAACAGAAAATAGAGAACGGCCATGAGCGAAGCCCGAACAACGGGCGCCTTAAAATTGACCAGAGCCACGAACAGTGCCAAAAGCAAAAAGGAAAAAAGATATTTTTGACGATAGGTAAGCGGAAAAAACCCGAGCATCGTAACAAACAGCAACAGAACAAAACCGACGTGTAAACCGGAAATGGCCAGCACATGCACAATACCCGTTTTCTGAAACTGCTGGTAAACGCTGCGATCCAGGTTCTGGCGTTCGCCCAAAATCAATGCCTGCACCAGATCGGCGCTCGTTTCCGGAAGATTCCGGCGAATAATTCGGCGCATGGCGTTTTGTAAGGGCACGATGATCCTGTGTTGAAAAAAATGGCCCGAGCGGCCGGGCAGCAGTTTAATCTGATCAGCCTGGATGGCGCTTTGAAAAAAGATATTTTGAAAATTCAAATAGCGTCGGTAGTTGAATTCACCCGGATTGCGGGGCAAAGGAGGACGCTCCGGCAAGCTGGTTAAAATCAGGCGCTGGCCATATTTTAAACGAAAGCCGCCCGTCTTCTGGCGGAGTAAAATTTTCCCTTCGGCTTTTAGCCAGACAGAATCGATTTGCAATGCCTGGCATTCAAAAACATAACGATGACGTCCGTCTTTTCGGTAGGCGGCTGCAGTAATGTAACCACGCAGAGCCCTCGCCTGGTCAATGGGCTTAAACAGTAAATGATCTTTAGGGTACAGAGCAAAGTGCTCAATGCCAATAAGGATTCCCCCTAAAAGTGTTGTTGCCAAAAAAAAGCCGTAGAGCAATGCTTTCTGAAAAAGATAGGTGAAAAAAAGTCCGGCCAGACCAATCAAAAACAAGACGGCTGTTAACTTAACCGGCCATTGGGGAAGAAAGTGGTAGGCCAGTATCAGACCGGCCGAAAAACAAGCGGCTGAAATAAGAGCGTGATGTCTGTTTACAAATCCCATGGTTTACAGGTAAATGCTTAAAAAATCACTGGCAATAATGATTTCGCCGTCAAACTGCTGGGCGATTCTCTGTTTTAAATCCTTTGTGTCGTTTTGAGGGTAAATGTGCGAAATCAGCAGACGTTGTAAATTGGCCTTGTTGGCAAACATGGCCACTTCCGTCGGGGTTAGATGTCCGGCTACCTTGAGGTGATCGGGTAGGGAGCATTCCATGATGGCCAGGTCCGATTGCGCCGCCAGATCGAGTAAATCTTCCTGATAGTCTGTGTCGCTGCTGTAAAAAACCGTTTTGCCATTACTGATTCTTAAAGAGAGACTGTGGTCGGTGTGGCCATTGCGTTTTGCTACGATTTGCCAGTTGCCCATCTGAATCGGCTGGCCGTTGAAAGGCAGCAAAACCGGTGGGACATTGTTCAACCAGGCGCCCTGCCAGCTGGCCTGACTCTCAAACCACGCTTTCAAATTGTGGGGGCCAAAGATGGTCAGGTTTTTATTGGCGTCGGCTTGCAGCAGAAAACGGTTCATTAGGAAGGCCAGTAAATCGGAACAGTGGTCCAGATGAAAGTGGCTGATGGCCACAGCTTTGATGCGTAGCAAATCTACCTGCAGCGCCTTTAACTGCCGAATAATGCCAGGCCCCATATCGACCAACAAACAGTCGCCATTTTGTTCCAGCAGATACCCTGCAGGATTGCGGTGCATGGGGGAGACCATGGTTCCGGAGCCAAGAACGGTTAATTTCATTTTTCCTCTTTTAATTTTAATATTTTTTTAGTATTTTGTTTTCGGTGTGGGTTGTTTTAATCGAAAGGAGGCATGATGCATTCCTCAAAATTATTTTTAGGTTTAATCGTTTTAAGTAGCCTGTTCTATTTTGTCAGTTGCAGCAAAAACCTGGAAGCCGAGGGCGACGAGGCCTTTGCCCAGGGAAAGTACAATCAGGCTTTAACCTACTATCTAAAAGTTAAAAAAGAAAAGCCAGACAATGCAAGAATTAATGAGAAGATTGCTCTAACCTACATGCAGCGTGGGCTGGCGCTTTACAAATTGCGTAAAAATGTAGACGCCTTCCAGTTAAACTATGAAAAAAGTCAGGAATTTTTACCTGCGGATTCTTTGAGCGAACATTTCCGTAAGGAATACAGTAAACTCCTGTACGAACTGGCTCTGGCCTACCATCGGGCAACGCCCAAAAATGACATTCAAAAAGAAAAATATTTTACGCTCACCCTGGATTATCTGCAAAAAGCTCTGGAATACGATTCAACCAACACACAGGCCGATTCCAAATTAAATGAGATTCGAATCGCCAACTTCCAGAAATATTTTGAAAAGGGTAAGGATTTTTATCAGCAGGCCAGAAAAGACCGGCGGAACCCATCCCTCTATTTGAGCGCGGAAGCCTATTTGTTGAATGCCATTCGCCTTAATCCACAGGATGAAGAAGCCCAGAAATTGTTGAAGAAAGTCAGGAAAAAGACCCTGGCCATTCTGGACATCAGAAGCGAACTACCTCTGGCTCTGGCTGTAACCGGACAAAAATACATGGATGGCTATCTGGCCCTTTCAATCACTGTTTTTAATAATACTGTTGATCCCTACCCCATCGATCCCAAACGCTTTACCCTGTGGGACAGAAGCGGCCACAGTTACCAGTTTGTGCCGGAACAAACCGGCGCCTTCAGCAAGGGATTGACCGAAACAGTTGAGATCGATCCTAAAACCGATCAGTCCTTTGTGCTGAGCTTTAAAGCTCCAAAAAGCGCAGCCCTCGATCGCCTGGAATACAACACCGAAGATGGTTTTACCATTGGTAAATTCTTCCCCTGATGGCATGAATGGACTTTAAGACAATCCGGGCGTTAAGAACACAGACGTGGAAAACGTCAGAATTTTACTTTCAGACGCGGGCGTACGAACGTAAGAAGGGGGCAAGCGCTGATTGCGGGCTCCAGCTATTTTTGCGGAAATCATGAATTGATTTGGCATTCTCCGCAGGGTTGGGAGGTCACCTTTTCCCAACCCCAAATCTCCGGATGGAGGTGCATTCTGTGATTACCAGCGCCCAAGGTATGGCCTCCCTTCTCAGAGATCGGATTTAAACGGCCAATGCCGGCCTGTGGCGGAGAACCATATTGCATTTTTTTTCAAACAGCGGCCGCACTTTATTTTTGAATCGATGCTAAAATAGCTTAAATTAGGTGTACTTGAGTACAATTAAAAGGAATCATGAAACATCTCTTTGTAACCTGTCAGACGCCCGGCTCCTATTTTGCTTTTTCAGAGCAGATCAAAGCGCACCTGCATGAAGGACAGTTAAGGGCGCTGGTCATTGTACCGGTCAATCGGGCTGTGCGTCGCCTGAAACGGTTGCTGATCGACCGGGCTGAGAATCAGGCGCTGATGGATCCGCCGGTTTTCACCTTTGACCAGCTCTTAATCCACGTTTACAAACATCTGCCGCACAGCAAGAGATTGATTCCGCCCGATACCCTGCTGGTTCTTGTGCAGGAAATTTTAGAAGGTGAGCCGCAACGCTTTCAATATTTAACACGCGGTCAGGAAGTAAAGGGCGGCTTGGTGCAGCGCGTCTGGGAAGCTATTACGGAATTGCGCAGCTTTGGCTTTTCCAGTACGGAATTGGCCGGTAAGGAGAAAGAAATTGCGGATCACCATCCTGAAAAGTTTGCGGATTTTGTAAACCTCCTCTCCGCAATCGAGGAAAAATTGGGGATCGATTTTATTGATGAACCGTTTGCCCGGGGCCTGGCAGCCCGTACGCTGCAGAAGGAACAATTTAAAGCTCTTTTCCCCGAAGTGCAGGCGCTGTACATCAGTGGCTATGGCCTGTTCAGTCCGCCCATGCTCGATTTTATTGATCGCGTGTCGCAATGGTTGCCGGTACACGTTCAACTCAATTATCTGCCAGAAAATCAGGAATTATTCATGCACACCCGCCAGGCGCTGGAAAAGTTTAAGCTCTTCGGCGCCCGGATTGATTACAAACCTTCCCCCTCTTTTCTGGCTCGTTCCCTGTTCAATCGTCAAAAAACGGTGGCAAAGCAAGACCTCAGTCAGCGCGTCCATCTGGTGGGCATGGCTAACCGCCGGCAAGAAGTGGCCTACATTGCCGGGAAAATACGGCAGCTAAACAGCCAGGGCATCCCTCTGCACAAAATGGCCGTAACCTTCAGCCATCTGGAAAAATACGCCCAAACCATTCGCACCGTTTTTGAAGATTTCGCCATTCCCTTTAACCTTTCCACCGGTTTTGAACTCTTTCAGTCGCCATTGATTGCCGACTTTCTCAATGTTCTGAAAATCATTGAAGAGAATTTTCCGCTGGAAAGTACGCTTGGATTCTTGCAAAGCCGCTTTGTGCAAATCGGGGAATCCATCAATTTCAGCCTGTTAAAATCCCTGCTTTACAAAGCCCGTTTGGTTTCTCTGACCAAACAAAATGTACAAAATCTTAAACGCTTCATCCCTTTACTAAAGGAAGAAGACGAAAAATCACTGGGAACCCCGGATCAGCTTCTGGAGCAGGTTGAACGGCTGGAAGCTGTGTTGCACCCCCTGTTTGATTTTCCGCGCCAGGCAACCGCTTCGCAATTTCGGCAGCAATATCTGGAACTCTGCGAGCATCTGGGCTTGTTGAACTGGTACAGGCAGCGGAATGAACCTTTAAGTGAACGCCAGAAGGAACACAATTTTCGGGCTTACAACCGTTTTGTGAAAATTTTTGAGCGTAGTATCTGGAGTTTAAGTTTACTCTACCACGAACAGGCCATTTTTCGTAGCCGCCTGCTGGACAGCCTGCAGCGCGCCCTACTTACCGCCACCTACAATCTAACGGAATGGCCTGATTACGGAGTGCAAATTATGCCTCGCCTGGAAGTGCTGGCTCTGGATTTTGATGTGCTTTTTATTGGCGGCTTAATCGATGGCGATTTCCCCAGGGCTTCGGTTAAGGACATCTTCTTTAACGATCGGCTGCGCACGGAATTGGGACTGGTGGCCAGTGAAGAGCTGCTGGATCAGGACCGCTTTTTGTTCTACCAGTTGTTGGAGAGCAATGCCCAACAGCTCTATTTAACCTTCCCCCAATTTCAGCAGGAAGAAGCCCTGGTGCCCTCCTCGTTTTTGTCAGATTTAGGCGATGTCGCTATCGTGGACCGGCAGGAACCGCCGGAAGACGATCCGCTGTTTGCAAATCGGCAAAAGCTGTTAAGCCAGTTTGGCCTCAACATTCAGCTCATCTCCCGGTCCGAGAACCTGCGCCAGGCTATTGAGGAGGGCCGGCTGTTGGCGGCCTTGACGAGTGAGGGCAAACAAAGCCTCCAGCGCTTGCTGGATCAGATACGATTCAGTTTAAAACGAACCATGGGCAAAACATTTTCGGCCTTTGAGGGCGACCTCTCTTCTTTTACAGAGATTCAGGCCCGGCTGCGTCAGCGCTTTGCCGATCGCGTCTGGTCGGTCAGCCGTCTGGAAACCTACGCCCAGTGCCCCATGAAATTCTTTTTAAGTTACATTCTAACACTCGAGCCGCCGCAGAAAATCGAAGACGAATTAACGCCCCAGGAACGGGGGTTGATTCTGCACCGCATTTTGTACCGCTTCTTTTCGGAATTAAAACGCATTGAGCGCCAGCACGAATCCTGGTATTTTGAAGATCGATTGCGGGAAATTGCTCTTCAGGAGTTGGAACAATGGCCCTACCGGGGCTTGCTCTGGGAGGTGGAAAAGATGCAGTTGCTGGGCAATGAGCGCATGCAGGGCGTGTTACCTGCTTTTTTGAAAGAAGAAGAAAAACGCATGGAAGGCATGCCCTTCGTCCCGCAATATTTTGAGTTGTCTTTTGGTTACAGCGGAGATTTTCCTGCTGATTCGGCTTCGGTACAGCAGCCGGTTACCCTGCGAAGCAAAAACGCTACCTTGCGTTTGCAGGGACGGATTGACCGCGTCGATTTGACTTCTGAAGGTCTGGCTGCCATCATCGATTACAAAACAGGTGAAGTAAAAAGCGCTCTGGTTAATGAAACACTCGAAGGGCGAATGTTGCAAATTCCACTGTACATGGTAGCCTTGCCTCAAATTGTACCCGATTGCACGCCGGTTTTTGGCGCGCTATACAGTTTAAAAAGCAGCGAAAAGGTGAAATTAACGCCTGTGATCGCCGATGCAGAGTGTGGCGTGTTGCCTAAGAGCAGGTCCATGGCTTATTTACCCAATAAAAAGTTTTTAGATGAGAAAGGAAATCCGGTCACCTTTGAAGCCGTCCTGTCGCGCTCTGTTCAGTTTGCCGTGCAATATGTGCAGGACATTCAAAACGGGAAATTTAACCACACCTTAAACCCGGGCGACCGGGCTTGTCAGACGTATTGTGAATTTCGCAGGATCTGTCAAAAAGTGGTGGGTAAACTAAATCGCATTGCAGCAGAGAGCGACGCCGGGCAAAATTCGTGACAAGAAATAAGCAGCGCATCGGAAGCGTTGCTCGCAAACTCAAAATGGGCTTTGTTACTGGCCCTGAGCCCCAGAGCGGATGGGCAAAGGATTGAAGTTCAGGAAACAGATTCATGAAGTTAACAGAAGAACAACAACGCGCTTTAGATTTAACTCAGAATATTTCTGTGACGGC
Organism: Caldithrix sp.; assembly: GCF_056497305.1. NCBI lineage: Bacteria > Pseudomonadati > Calditrichota > Calditrichia > Calditrichales > Calditrichaceae > Caldithrix > Caldithrix sp. The sequence goes on from NZ_JBSMDE010000146.1 coordinate 12,840, forward strand.
CGGCGCCGGCGCCGGAAAAACCAGGCTGCTGGTCGAGCGCTTCTTGGAAATGGCCTTAAATTACTACAAGGGCCGACCGTACCAGGTGCGTAAAATTCTGGCCATTACCTTTACCAACAAAGCGGCCGGCGAAATGCGCGAGCGGATTGCTCTGGCCCTGCACCAGCGTTTGCAAAATGTGCCGGAGGGCGCCGAACGCAATCACCTGTTAGGCGTCCGCGATCAACTCAATTCGGTGGCCATCTCCACCATTCACTCCTTTTGTGCCCGCATTTTGCGCGAATATCCCATCGAAGCCCAGCTACCGCCCGATTTTAGCGAACTGGACGAAATGCAAAGCAGCATGCTGATCAATGAAGCCATCGAGCAGGTGTTTAAGCGGGTGAATGAGGCCAGCGATGAGCGGGAACGGGCCAACTATCTGGAGCTGTTCCAATATTTTGAACCGCGTAAAATTCGCGCCTTGCTGCGCCAGGCCTTAAAACAGCCTTTTGAGATGTCTGCTGTGGTCGAACAATTCCGCCAATTTAATGATGAGCAGGCGTACCTGGATTTTGTCGGTCAACTGTGGATAAAGGCCATCCGCCAGCTATGGCCCCAGTCCCATGTGCAACAGGTGATACACATTGCCGTTAGCCTGCTCCACCGCCTGAGCGAACAACCCAAGGAAAAGGCCATTGAGAAACACTTTCAACTGCAGCAATTGGCCCGACTGGCCTCCGGCAATCCCTGGCAAACGACAGACTACGCGCTTCTCCTTGAGGCCCTGCGTTCCTTTACCGGATCAAAGGGTCAGGCTTACAAGACGGTAAGCGAATTTGGCGGAAAGTACTCCTGGCAGAAAGATGCCGAACCGCTGCTCCTGCAACTCAGCGAGCTTAGCGCCCATTTGCTTTCCCGATTTAATACTTTTGATCCGGGCCAGCCCCCGGATGAAGCGGATCGCCTGTATTATCAACTGTTTAAAACCATTCTGGAAATGTACGACGCGGCCCGGCAGATTTATGAAAATTTAAAGGCAGAAATTCCCTGCGTCGATTTCGAAGACCTGCTGCTCAAAACCTGGCAATTACTCAAAAACAACAAAAGCGTGCGTCAGGAACTGCTGAAACGCTTTGAATTCATCATGGTGGATGAATTCCAGGACACCAATGCCTTGCAATGGCAGATCATCGAACTATTAGCTACAGAAGATGGTCGGCTGCAGTCCAATAAGATTTTTGTGGTGGGCGACCCCAAGCAATCCATTTATGGCTTTCGCAATGCCGACATCCGCATCTTTAAGGCGGTGAAGGAAGCCTTAGCCCACAATGCAGGTCTGCAAAAGAGTGCAGATTATTCCGGTAATCTGATTCTAAAAAACAGTTTCCGATTTTTGCCCAGATTAAATGCCTTTATTAATGATCTGTTTAAAGATCTACTTCAGCCTTCCGCTGAAAATATCTACGAGGTCGAATTTGAACCCCTGGTAGCGCAGCGTACAGTGCAGGAGCGTGGACATCTGGAACTGGCGATTCTACGGGAAGAGGATCAACTGAGCGAAGAAGAGTATTTAGCCCAAACTATTGATCGCCTCGTGCGTCGCCAGCCGTTAACCTGTCACGAACGTCAGGGCCAGGAGGAAGTGGAACGGCCGCTGCGCTTTGGAGATATTGCCATTTTGCTGCGCAGTCGTAATGCCCTGCTGCAGGTGGAGCAGGCCCTGCGGCGCTGGGATATTCCTTTTAAAACAGTCAAAGGCATTGGCTACTGGCAACAACAGGAAATCTACGATTTTTATCATCTGCTCCATTTTCTGGCCAATCCGGAATCGGATTTTTACCTGATTGCTCTGTTGCGTTCCAAACTTTTTTTAGTGCCGGATCATGTCCTGTTCCATCTCGGTCAGGAGCAGGGAGAACATTACTGGCAGAAATTGAGAGGCCCGCTGCAGGGCCCTTACAGCGATGCCCAGCGCGCCGAGTTGCAGCACATCGCCGAACGGCTGGACAAATGGGTTCAATTGCGTGATTTGATCCCTCTGGGAGATCTGCTACGTATGGTTCTCAATGATTTAAACTACCGTGCTCTGATTAGTGCCCAGATAAATGGAGAACAACTCCTGGCCAACATCGAGAAATTCATTGAACACGTGAATCGCTTTAACAAAAGCGGATTGACCGGATTGCTGGAGTTGATTGAGCAGTTGGAGGTCTTGATCAACGAGAACGTAAAGGAAGGCGAGCCGCAAATTAATCTCGATGACCAGTCAACCGTAAAAATCTTGACCATTCACGCGGCCAAAGGATTGCAATTTCCGGCGGTCTTTGTACCCTATCTGAACACCAGAAATTTGGGCAATGTGCCGCAAACCGTCTTTTTAGAGCCTGAAATAGGCCTGGCCACTGCCTTTCGCCAGGAATACAATCAGAACTTTAAGGATTTTTGTCTGCTGAATATTTTGAAATTGGAGAAGAACAAGCGGGAACTGGCTGAGGCCAAACGCATTTTTTATGTGGCCGTGACCCGAGCCAGTGAGCACCTCTTCCTCTCGGCCAGGATTAACAACCGGGAAAAAGTGCAAAAATACTCCTTCCTGGAGTGGCTGATGGCCTTTGCCCAAAAATATCAGGTGGATTTGTTAGACCGCGAGTCAGAGCGCATCGAAGGAGCGGGCTACCATTTGCATCTCGTGCACGATTACCCCAGTGAGGCGCAGGAAGAAGAGCAGATGAAACACTACTTTGAGGGCCTGGATCAACTGCAAAGGGCACTGGAAGAGGCGCCGCCGCCCGATGAACAGGTCTTAAAACCTTACCGGCCTCTAACCGACCAGCCCGGGCCCATGGTCTTTTCAGCCACGCGTTTAATGACTTACATGGAGGATGCGCAAAACTACTATCAGCGCTACCATTTAGGCTTTTTTGAAAGCGATTACCAGTTGTTTGCCGAAAACATCTACCAGATGGATGATGCTCTGGTCAAGGGTAAAATTTTCCATCGCTATCTGGAGCTGGCCACCCAGGCGGAGCAAGCGGAAGAGGACCTGCTGGAACGCATCTTCTTTGAATTTGAAGTATTTGATCCCCGGAAGCGCGAGCAATTGCAAAGCGAAATGAGCGAATTAAAACAGAAGATGTACCAGTCGGAGCATGGACGGCGCATTTTGCAGGCGGACGAAGCCCGTAACGAATTAGCGGTCATGATGCGCCTGGGAGACGATTTTTTTACCGGCACCATTGATCGTATTATCAAAACCAGTGAAGGCTTGTGGCAGGTGGTGGATTACAAAACCAATCGGATTGCGTCCCCGGCAGTGCAAGAAGCAGCCCGCAAATATCTCTGGCAGATGAAAGGCTATGCTCTGCTGCTCAGTCAACTCTTCCCGCAGCAGGCTACCTATCCGGTGGCTCTCTATTTTGTCCATCCCGCGGCCTTGTACGAGCTACGCTTCTCGATAGCTGATATTGAAGAAATAAAACAGGAATTCATCAATCTGATTCGCGAAATCAAAGCGCAATATCCGGTGGGCGGCTGAAAAAAATCGTACGTTTTGCCTGGCTAATTTCTAAGGCAGCAAAGCCGCAACTAAAAGCGTAGGAAGCTTTTTTAAACGTAAACCGTTGAAACGGTTTCCTATCTCGTCCTTACAGGACGATCCATTTTTTTTGTGTTTTTGCTTTACCCACCGCTGACGCGGTGGGCTAATTTGTTTCATCCCTCCGGGACTTCTTAATTTTTTAGTGTCTCAGCTTTAGCACAACCAACGTTTTATGTAGGAAGTTCAGGAGGAATATTTCCAAAGCAACATAGCCGCAAGCAAAAACAACCACAGAGAGCACAAAGATTTCTAAAAAAATAAAATTTGTTGACATGTACGGCTAGGACTCATCAACGCGGCACAATTTGCTCCCCCTTCCCTTTATTAAAAGAAGGGACGGGGGCCGGGGGGTTAGGATCTTCATCACAAAAATTTTCGCATCCCGCTGTGGCGGGATTATTAGTTTTGAGGGAAGTATTCTAAACAGGTCATTCCTGAGGGTGCCGGCGAAAGCCGGAATCCTGGTCTCGGGTTGAAGCTCGAATTACGTTTTGCTTTGTGTAAAATTGGCCAGGGCCTTAGGCCTGATTTTTCA
>NZ_JBSMDE010000147.1:0-13775 GCF_056497305.1 Caldithrix sp.
TTCAGCTTTTGAATTTTGCCCGATTTATTTTTGGGCAGGTTTTCTCTGAATTCAAAATATTTGGGGATTTTATAACTGGCCAGACGCTTTGCCAGAAAATGGCGCAAGGTCTCTTCCATGTGGGTCGATTCTTGATCTTTTAAAACAACAAAAGCTTTAGGCGCTTCGCCCAGCGTATCGTCGGCCACGCCGATCACCGCCGCATCGGCTACCTGAGGATGCTCATACAACGCATCCTCAATCTCTTTGGCGCTGGCCCGATTCCCGCCAATTTTAATCATATCCTTACTGCGTCCCACCACATAAATAAACCCCTCCTCATCCATCACGCCAATATCTCCCGTGTAGTACAGCCCATGCTTCAATACCTTGCGTGTTTCATCGGGATGATTCCAGTATCCGAGCATGATATTGGCCCCGCGGGCTACAATTTCGCCCTGGGTTTCGGGCGGCAAACGCTTGCCATTGGCATCGGCAATGAATAAATCCACATTGGGGATGCCCTTGCCAATCGAGCCCCACTTGCGGGGTAAATCTTCAGGATGCAGATACGACAGCCGCGCCGACGCCTCGGTTGCGCCATACATAATAAACAATTTAGCCGGAGCAAAAACCCGGGCTACTTCTTTTTGTACGGCCGGGGCCATAGCCCCGCCAGCCTGAGTGATGTAGCGCAATGAATCAAACTTCATTTTCCGCACATTGGAGCGATGTAATAAAATCGTAAAAGTGGAAGGCACGCCGGAAAAGCCGGTCACCTTTTGCTCCTGCATGGTTTTAAGCACCACATTGGGAAACAAAAAGCGATTGTCCACCACAACAGAACCACCTACAAAAAAATGCGTATTGAGCAATGATTTCCCGTAGATGTAATAAAAAGGCAGAACGACCATCACACGGTCATCAGCGGTCAGCTGCAAATAATCGACAATAGAGCGTGTGTTTGTAACGATATTTAAATGCGTGAGTGTGGCGCCGCGCGGTTGACCGGTACTCCCCGAAGTGTAAACAATGGAGGCCACATCTAAATCGATAATTTTTCGCTCCACGGCTGTTTCAGCAAATGATTTGAAACTCTTTGGCAGGTATTTGATCTTGGGATCATCAGGAGCATTTTTCAACTTCCCCCCACTCCAGATCATAAAATGCGTTAAATAAGACTTGTGGATTAACGATTCCAGGCGCCTGTAAAATTTTTGGCCAATAATTAAATTCTGAACCCCACAATCCTGTAAAATGTAATCGATATTCATGGCCGTAGCCTCGGTGTTTAAAGCCACCGTAATAGCCCCAATTTTTAAAATCGCGTAATAGGTAATCACATATTCAACCGAATTCTCCAGATAAAAAGCCACACGATCGCCTTTGCGAACCCCAAGGTCTATCAAAAAGTGTGCTAACTGATTAGCCTTTTGTTCAATGTAACCATAGGTGTACCAGTTGTTTTGAGCGAAAAAGGCCTCTTTTTCCGGAAAGCGCTGTGCGCTATCTTCCAAAAAGGAATGTACAAATTTTGTGTAAGCCATCTTGCACTCCATGTTTATGCATTTGGTTTGTCTTTTAAATATTGTTTGATCTTCTGTTCCAGAATTTTCATATTAATGGGTTTCGAGAGATAATCGTCCATTCCCGCTTCCAGACAGCGATCTCTGTCTTCCTTCTGGGCGTGTGCAGTCATCGCAATAATAGGAATATGTTGGTCTGAGTTAATCTCCTTAACGCGGATCTTCTGCGCGGCCCGTAATCCATCCATTACCGGCATTTGCACATCCATCAAAACCAGATCATATTTTTTCTGCACAAGCTTTTCTAAGGCTTCCTGACCGTTATTGGCAACATCCACTTTGTAGCCCATGTTTTCTACCATGCGTTTGGCCACGCGTTGATTTATCACATTATCCTCAACCAGCAGAATCGTGGTTTCTTCGCTTTTTTGTGAAGGCTTCTCTTCTTCTTTTTCTAAAAGGTGTTCGGAAATTTTCGGTTTTTCATGGGTCAGAAAAATAGAAAAATCAGGTAATTCTTCGATCTTCTGATCCTTTACTTTTGGAAAAGTTAATTCAAACTGAAAGGTCGTCCCGCTATTTTCTTTACTTTCCACCCTTATCTTACTGCCCATCATTTCGATTAAGCGCGAAGTTATGGTTAATCCCAGCCCCGTGCCCCCATATTTTCGCGTTAATGACGAATCGACCTGTTCGAAGGAACCGAATATTTTGTCCATCTTCTCTTCCGGAATCCCTATGCCTGTGTCTTTTACAACAAACAAAAGATCGGCATCTTCATCGGTTTCATTCAGTTTTTTAACGGTTAAAGTAATGCCTCCTTTTTCGGTGAATTTAATGGCGTTGCCCAACAAATTAATTAACACCTGTCCCAGCCTCGTGGGATCCCCAACCACAAATTGCGGATTACGTTCATCCCATTCCAGCTTAAACTCCAGCTTTTTTTGCTGAGCCATTATGGAAAAGGCATTGGCAATGTTGTGCACAAGCGCTTTTAGATCAAAAGGGATAAATTCCAGTTCCAGTTTACCCGATTCAATTTTGCTAAAATCCAGAATCTGGTTAATAATCTTTAGCAATTCACGAGCCGAAAAACGTACTGTTTGCAAAAATTCTTTTTGTGTTTCCGTAAGATTGTCCTGATCCATGAGATCACTAAGCCCAATGATGGCATTTAATGGGGTGCGGATTTCATGACTCATGTTGGCAATAAATTCCGATTTGGCCTTATTGGAAGCCTCGGCCTGAATAATAGCCCGACGTAATCGTGTTTCTGTTTCTTTCAACTCGGTTATGTCAATGGCGATGCCCAGTGCTCCGGTAATATTTTCTTTTTGATCCTTCATGGGCGAAAACCAGAATCGGTAGTATTTATTACCTAATTTTCTAACGCTTTCAAAGGTTTGACCATTCAGCACTTTTTGACAATCCTCCGAAAGTTCCGATGCTTCGTCACTCAATTGACACAGATTTAAGTTCAGTAACGGGCGGTATTCTTTTTCCAGCTCTTTTAAGCCGCTGCCCTGTGCAAAAATTATATTTCCCTCTTTATCCAGCATAAACAACACAACCGGTGTATTGTTCACAATGGAATTCAACTGGAACTCGCTCTTCTCCAGGTCAGAAGCGATCTGCTTACGCGTGCGTCGTTCGTAAAACAACTGCGTAGAAATCAAAACAAATAAGATAAAGCCTGAGATAATTAGAATCCACATCCATTTAGAAAGGTACCAGGGTTTTTTAACCATAATGGGAATGGTCAGGACCGGGCTCCAGGCATAACTGATTTGCCGGGCTCTGATCTGTAAACGATACGAGCCTGCCGGTAGATTGCTAACCAAAATCTCCGGATTTTGTCGTTTAGGCGACCAGGTGTTGTTCAGCCCCAACAAACGCCATTGATAAACAATTTTTTGTGCAGGATACATACGCGCCGAGACTAAAAATCTTAAAGTAGATTTGAATTCAATTCCTTTTCGTAACTCTTCTAATTCAACTGCTTGCAACTCATTCAACCGTAGATCAACTATTTGCGGTCTGGATGTCTGCTGTATTTCAAAGGAATTAACCTGCTGCCGGTAGATGCCATCATAGGTGCCCAGATAAATTCGTCCCCGGGCATCGAGTCCTGCAGATCGAAAAGCAAACGTTTGATTTTTAAATCCCGCCAGCTCGTCAAAGTACACCTGCATCGTATCTAACAAGCAGTAAACACCGTGTTCCGTGCCTGCCCATATTCTCCCCTTCCGATCGACCGTAATCGATCGGGCTATTTTGTTCCGCTCCAGTTGGAGAAACGTGGCCTCTTGTTGGCGAATTTTAAGCAGCCCTTTATTGGTGGCCAGGTAAATAGTAGAATCCGGAGAAATCGAAATATCATTAACCTCGATGGGCGTATGATTGTTGGTCTTGATTGGTAAACTGATGTTACTGAATCGATCTTTACGGGGCAAGTACTCATAGAGGTAGGTTGAATCTCCCACAGCTCCCACTAAAATCCGTCCGTTAAACGATTTTATGACCAGTGGGCGGGAAGTTATCCCTTTTTCCGAATCGTAGTTTATGGCCCGCATCCACCGATCGATTCTGGTGACAAACGGCAGATCTCCCTGAACCAGCCAGAGTCTATGAGAAGAACCGAAAGCCATGGAAAAAATAGCATTGTCTTTTTTCAGAGAGTAAGATTTTACAGCATCTGGCGAAAGCAAAGTTAAGTTGCCATCAAAATGGCCGGCCACAACAAGACCTTCTGTAGCCGTCAAACTGGAAATAACCTTTCCCGGATTCTTCCATAGAAGACGAATAGTCGGGGTGTTCCCATCCGGATACACCTGGTAGATCGTTTGACCGTCTGTTGCCACCAACCGCTGATCTTTTGTATTGGCCAGATTTTGCACAGCATAATTGGAAAAGTCAATAATGCGCTCAAAAAGCGGTTGGTAAATTAAGGCCAGGCCATTATCACTGCTTACCCAAACCTGACCTGCCTTACTAATAAATAGGTCGTTGATAACCTTCAGCTTAAAGTCCGGCAAGGCGATGAGCGGCGCTCTGTGTTCAAGACCGTTGGTGTAATAAACTCCGGAACCCGATGTGCCAACCCACAATAAACCGCTGTTGGAATCAAAATTCAAGGCCTGCACATGGTTCAAGCGATACAATTTGTTGATTTTGATCGCTGCCCTGGAAAGCTGTTTCACTTCATAAATACCATCTGAAGCGCCCAGTAAAACGTGCTGCCCTTTGAATTTCAACACGGTGTTGATGTTCCAGACGCGCGGTCTAGGGAAACAGGGAATCTCTTTAAAACGATCTGCCTTCCGATCATAATAGAAAGCATATCCAGTCTGCGAAAAAACAAACATCTGCCCCAGATTATTTTCTAAAAAGAAGAATGACTTCAGGTAACTGCCTGACTCCACTCTGTCAGGAAAGAGATATCGTTTAAAGCGCTTTTGCTTTCCGTCCGCTAACCGGACAACAGAATTGGGTTCGCTCAGCCACAAAATGCCCATTGAATCCCTATAAATCGTTTTAGGATAATACAGCATGCTATCGGTTAGAGCATGCTGCCCCAACAAAAACGTATCCATATTAACATGAAATGGCCGATTAAGGATGCGAACCACCCCCAAATCTGTACAGGCAAGCAATTCTCCAGAGTCAATTTTGATAATGCCTTTAACGTAGTTACTCGGTAATTTTTGCTTAAATACCTTAAAATGGATGCCGTCAAATCGAACCAATCCATTGTCGGTCGCAATCCAGATGAAATCGGAATCATCCTGGACTACCTGTTTTATTAAATCCGAAGGCAGACCATCTTCGTAATGGTAATATTCCACCGAAAAGGTTTCAGCAAAAAGTAAGGAGACTAAAAGTTGTGAAATGAGAATGAAGTACAATTTTTTCATGTAAACGATCCGGTATTTTTACTCTTGCTTTTTTATCGGCCTGGAATGATGTTTGTTTAACATTTTTAATATTTAAGGGCCAGATTTTGATGGTTTGTTTAAATACATTTTTTAAATATTTAACTCTTTAGCATGCAATGGGGCACGCCAAAAGTCAAATGGATTTTTTGGTCCGGCAAAGCATGCCTAAAAATGACATTCCAGAACCTAAGGGGTGGGCAAAATCTTCTCGTGCCGATTACTGCCTTCCAGCTCTTTCATCTTTAATCCTTTTTCTTTTTTCTTTTTTCTTTTTAGAAAAACCCACCCCTACCCCCTCCCAGAAGGGGGACTATTAGGTAAAGGTCTATCTCAAAAGATTTGAAATGAAGGTCTTAAACAAGTAAGTTTACCTTTTTTAAAACAGAACGAAACAGAAAGGTTGATCATGCAAAAAATTCGCATTGCGCACAGTCCCGATTCCGATGACGCATTTATGTTTTACGCATTAGCCAAAGAAAAGATAGACTCCAACGGTTTTGTCTTTGAGCATATTTTGAAAGATATCCAGACTCTAAATGAAGAAGCGCTGAAAGGCACCTACGAGGTTTCGGCCATCTCCATCCATGCCTATCCCAGTGTAGCTGACCGATACATGCTGCTGCCCACCGGAAGCTCGATGGGCGACCGGTATGGGCCGATGATCATTGCCCGGCAGAATCTTACCAGAGAACAGTTAAAAAACAAGATCATTGCCGTGCCCGGCGAAATGACTACCGCTTTTCTGGCCTTAAAGCTCTATTTGCCTGAGGTGCGTTACCAGGTGGTTCCGTTTGATCAAATTATGCCCGCAGTTCTGGAGAATAAATTTGAAGCCGGCCTTATCATTCACGAAGGACAGTTAACCTATGCTGACAAAGGCCTGATGAAAATAGTGGACCTGGGCGAATGGTGGTACGAAACCACCGATCTGCCTTTACCGCTGGGAGGCAATGTGATCCGTAAAGATCTGGGCCTGGAGACCATGAAACACGTTTCTCGCCTGATCCGGCAAAGCATTCAATACTCTCTGGACCACCGTAAAGAGGCGCTGGAATATGCCCTGCAGTTTGCCGGCGAGATGGCCCCGGACCTGGCAGACCGCTTTGTGGGGATGTATGTCAATCACTGGACCCTGGACTATGGAGAGATCGGACGTAAGGCCGTGAGAACATTGCTTCAAAAAGGTTATGAGGCAGGCCTGATCAAAAAGAAGCCTCAGGTTGAGTTTTTAGAGGATTAATTGTTCGCGCTTTACAATTATATCCCTCTCCTCACAGCACAAAGCCTGAAGAGAGGGATTTTTTTACTTGTAGCCAAACAGCATCGAATAGATAATCAGCACAATGATCACCACTCCGATCGTTAAAAAGGTCATCCCCATGGCAAAAATGAAACGCTCTTTTTTCTTATTAGTCGCGCCTTTGACCACAACCTTTTTCAATTTATCCTGAGATCTCAGGTACTCATATTCCGCCGGTCGGTCTTCTTTGTACTCTTCCACAGGAACCAATCCCGTAAAAATCACCTTATCCATGGGAAAGGACTCAGGTCGTAAATGGGTATTAAAAAAGTGGATGGTAAAAATGAAACCAACGGCCAGCAAGGCCTCATCACTGTGGATGATGCCGGCCACATTAATAAACCAGCCTGGCAAAAAATGAGTAAAGAATTCCGGGAACCAGAGCATTAATCCCGATAAACCGATCACCGCAACGCCCCAAAAAACGGCAAAGTAGTCGAACTTTTCCCAGTAGGTCCAACGTCCGTATTGAGGCCGCGGCCCTAACCAGAGGAACCATTTGATCGTTGCAATAAAATCCTGCAGATCCTTTTTATTGAACATCATGGAATGGGGGCCGGTAATAAACTGCCAGAAATTTTTACCGCTGGCCTTTTTACGTTTCTGGATCAGGTACAGGTGGACAATGAAATAACCAAATGTAACTATAGCGCCAATGCGGTGAATGGTGCCGGCCACTTCCACACCGCCGATTAAATCAGCCAAAAATTTAGCCCACGGCATTCCGGAAAATTTAAGCATCATTCCGGTGGTAGCCAGAGATAAAAAGCTCACTATCACAAAAAGATGGGTAATCCGGTGCGAAAGATCAAAACGCTTAATGTAATATTTAGCCTTTTTTTCGCTCTGCGCTCTTTTTCTGCGCCTGTAGTTTTCAATGGAACGGGGCAGCCACAAGAGAGTGTGTAATCCAAAAAACGAAAATACTCCAACCAGCAAAAAGGTCATTGCTTTGTACGTGTAATAGAGATAGGGATATTTGTTGCGATCGTGGTGCGTGGCATGAGTCAAATAGCCCGTAAATCGTTCCGAGGCATCTTCATGGCATTTTTGACAGGTCTTTTTAATGTTATGAATACTTAAACTTGAGCGCGGATCGTCTGGCGGTAGAATATGATGCGCGGTATGGCAATCGGAGCACTTAGCCGCTTTTAAATATCCTAACTTGTAGGTTTTGCCATGCATGGTTTCCTGATAGGTCTTTGCAAGCTTTTTGTGGCAACTACCGCACTGACTGGTTACCTCTACCACAAATTTGTCCTTACCGACAAATTGAATGGAATGCGAAGAGTGGCAGGTAGTACAGGTTGGTAAATTTTTATCTTCCCGATTATTTTTACCATGCACACTGCTGGCAAATTGTTTATAAATACGCAGGTGACATTGAGAACAGGTTGCCGGAATGTTACGAGGATGCACCGACGATTCCGGATTTTTATGACTTAACACATTATGCGCGGTGTGACAATCGGAACAGATAGCCGCTGGCAATAGCCCCTGCTTTTTCAGGCGCTGTCCGTGAATGCTCTTCGAATAATCTGTCAGAACATTGTGTTGGCTCAGGCTATCCATGGCCGAAATTTTTCGGTCTGCCCGGTGGCAATTACCGCACAGTGCTGGCACATTGGCCCGAAAGGTCGGTGACCGTTCATCTTTACTCGTCAGGACCAGATGGGTCCCATGACAGGTTTTGCAATCCGGTGCCTCCTTAACGCCTTTTAATCGGGCTATTCCGTGACCGCTGTTTTTATATTGCTCGCCTAAATCGATATGGCAACTGGAGCAATCGACTGGTCCGGCAGCTTTACACGGACGCTGTAAACTTGGGTCCACATCAGAATGGCACTTGACGCAGGGAACATCGCGGTGAATGGATTGCTTTAAAACTTCTTTATCGCTGTAAAGGGAGACCTGTTGTCCGGCAACAACTTTATAAATCTCTTTGTGTCCATGGCATTTTAAGCAAGATCGATCAGACAGGGTTAGCAATAAGGATTCTTTACGTGCTTTGTGTGGTATGTGGCAATCGGTACAGGTGGGGATTGCCGAAGGGTCTTTACGCCACTTTTCTCCTTTAATAATTTTTAGGTGAACATCTTCGATGCGGCTATGACACTTTTTACAGGTTCGGGCGATGTTTTGCGGAGCAATCGAAGAACGCGGATCGGTGTGGGGCAATATTTGATGGGCACCATGACAATCGGCGCAGGCGGCCGTAACGGTTAGCCCTTTTTTAAACAGGCCTTCCCCATGAATGCTCTGACTGTAGTTTTCCAGAATGTTGTGTTCAGGAATTTTGTAAATTCTGGCCACCGGCGCGCCCTCTCTGTGGCACCGACCGCAAAGTACCGGAATGCTCATTTTGAACACTCGGGAGCGCACATCGCTTGATCGGTAAATATCGTGTTTACCATGACACTCCCAGCAAGAAGGAGCATATTGTTTGCCGGCAGCATAAGCCTGGCCATGCATGCCGATTTCATATTGTTCCTGTTCGGTGTCATGGCAATCGCCACAGGCCGGAGAAGAGAGCCTTTCCGGATGTGGAAACTCTTCCACATCAGCGTCGGCATGGCAGCTTACACATTCCAGATCGCCATGGACAGATTGAGCAAAAATTTGCTGATCAACAAATAATGACACCTCCTGGCCACCATGTTCCGTGGTCAATTCAGGATCGGAATGGCATTCAAGACAGGTTTCATTTTCAGCAGAAAAAAGCGGCGAAATAAAAAAACAGACTAATAGCAGTAAAATCTTTGCTTTCATATCCCTAAATCCAAACTGAAACTTGCAATTTTAGATTAATAATTTAAGGACTTTAATTCAATAATAATTTGTGTTTATGAAAACATTTTCATAATTAAAAAAGGCAGCCAGAGAAGGCGGGATTAGCTGTCATTTTGACTTTGAGATTAGAATATTTCCCTCAAAACTTATAATCCCGCTTAGCGGGATGCAAAAATTTTTAAGCTGCCTAATTATAGGGCAATCCCAAACGTTTGAGTAGATGAACATTTAAAAATCAAAATTTACATTGTAAAGATTATAACTCCACCTTCCATCTTTTAAAGGGAAAAGGGCCGGGGGGATGGGTTTTAAAACAAAAGCTCGCCATAAATGCTTCGCCCTCACAAAGTCGCGGATTGAAGCTCGAGTTACGTTGCTCTTTCGACTGGTCTGCCAATGTAAGGGATTCTCAGAATGACATGCCGGCACGGTTCCTCACCGCCTGGGCATAAGGTGCCCCTTCGCAAATTAATTCGTAATTCGTAATTTTTAATTAAAATTACTATTTTGAGCCCTTTGCGGTTTTTAAAGGTTGCGGCATTGCTGCTTTAGTAGATGAGACTCAATGTAAATTGTAAAAAACGTTTATTCAGGTAGTAATATCTGTAGCCTGCGTGGTCAAAAAGGTTGTAGGCAGAAAATTGCAAACGCAGATTAATGGGCCAATGACGGCTTTGAACACTCATAGAGAGATCTAAATCATTGTAGCCTTGCAAAGTCCTGGTGCGCAATCGGTTTAGTTGATCGTAGTACCAACCATAACTTTTGCCTTCAAAAAAGTAATTTAAACTCAGGTTGAAATAGGAGCGTGAAAAATTGGCCATCACATTGTAGCGCAATTGGGGTTTAAATTCGTACAATAAATGATCACTAATGTAAAGACGTGTCAAACCGCTCTCAATATCAGCAAAACCCAGAATTTCTTTTAATTTTACAGAAACTTCAAAGCCTGAAGTTCGGCTCCTGCCGATCTGGGCCTGAATCAGATATTGACCAAAGGGTTGTTTTAGCAATTTGTTGTAAACCGTTCTGTAAAAGAAAGAGAGATTGTACTCGGCCTGAGGTAAAAGATGGGAGAAATAATCCACCACAATCTTTAATCCCAGGTCAAATGACTGGCTGTATTCTGCCTCCAGCTTTTTTTGAGTGGTGTCATTTAAAGTAAACACAGTGTAATCGCGGTTTAAAGCCATCTCAAAAAGCGTGGGGTAGCGAACATTACGGCCGTAACTGAGCAATAATTGCCAGTTCTGATTATTTTTCCGCCAGTTAATGACGCCGCCCAGTGCGTTACTGATGTCGCGATACCCACTGGCGCTTAAATCTCCGCGAAAGCCAAAGTGAACTTGCCAGTTAAGATGCTTTATTCTGTTGTGTTGTTCAGCGAAGTGGTACAGAACACTGGCGCTGGCCCGATTGTCGTAAAAATAAATCTTTTCCAGCGGTAAAACGCGGTTTGAATCCTGAACAGAGGAGCCGCGGCTTAACCGTTCATGCCAGTATTCTGTAAAAGCCTGAATGGTTCCTCGTTTGACCTTAAAGGTCTTTAAAAGTCGGATATTAAGTCGTCGCGAAAGATAATCATACCAATCTTTAGAAGAACTAAAAATGTAACGGGTTACTTCATCTTTAGTCTGCAAATAGTTGAGCGTCAGATGAAAGGCGCCGGGCAATTGGTTCTGATTGCTCAAAACAAGGGTAGATCGTCGATCTTCCCAGCCGGGTTTCTGGTAATGCAATCCGTAATAAAAGGCCTTCCATTTTATGGCCATTGCTTTCATCTGAAAATTTAAATTCAGATAGTGATTGAATTTTTTCTGTTTAATATGATCATTTGTTGTTTTTTGATCGGCCAGAGTCTCATCCGGGAAAAATTCAACAGTAGGATTCATTTTGGCCCATTGTCCATAATAAGCCAAGACCACGTTTTTACCCAGAGGCAGCCCCAGACTTCCAAAATACTGTTGGCTGTTAAAAGAACCAAGGCGAAATTTAAGTTCGGCCTCTGTTCTACTGGGTTGTTTTGTAATGAGATTGATCACACCCCCAAAAGCGCCATTACCATTGACCAGCATATTGGCCGCTTTATGAACTTCAATGGAATTTAGATGATCTGCCGGCACTATCGAGAGGTCTGCAACATTTGAACTGCTTAAATCGTTTAGCAAAACGCCATCCAGAAAAACATTAACTTCATTGGCGTTACTGCCCCGTATCTGGATTTGTTTGCCGTCAATTTCATTGCCCTGCAAACGAATTGAACTCATACTTTTAAGAACGGTGGACAATTCAGCGGAACCGTAGCGTTCGATCTGACGGGCCTGGATAGACTGCGTAAGATGGGGAACGTCTAAACGACTCAGATCTATTCTTTCTGCTTCAATTTCGATTGGCTTTTCCAGTTGCAGTCTTAAAGGCGTAAGGTAATAAATCGTTTTCGGAGAAACATCTTTTAAAGGGATAGAACGTTTATGGTATCCTACATAGTGAATGGTTAAAGAATCATCTTTAGCGTGTTGGGCAGGTAAGTGGAGTTTAAAAAATCCTTCGCCATCACTGACTGTGCCCAGCTTGCTTTTGGCCAGGTAAATGTCGGCGCCAATCAAAGGACGACTGGTCTCCAGGTCTAAAACCCGACCACTAATCTCTCTTTGTGCCAGGGTCTGGCGACAAAAGGCAAAAATCAACAAAATGAGCCACAATCCTTGCAATTTAGTGTGCGTTCGTCTTAGCATTTCAGGGCTCAAAAATTAGCTTATTATTGTAGCGCACTGGTCCTGTCTGGCGATCCGAAAACCCTTCCTGATCGGTCGCTTCAATGTAAAACCAGGTAGGCTGCCACTTAGAAAAGGCAAACCGGGCCTGGAAATGCCCTTCGCGCATGCTCACGCTTCTTTTTAATGAGAGTTCCACTATCAGGGAATCATTGGGGATATATTGGTTAAAAAAAACCGCCTTTACCTTTTGAATGGTAGAAATTCCTTGATAATCAATGACCACGGCCTGGCAAATGTAATTATAGTCAAAGCTTTGCTGAGAGACCAGAGCCATCTCCTGAACAATGGGAGCCGCATAGCGCAGGTAATAAGTGAAAATTGTGTTCCGAGGAGAAAGAAAAACCGAATCTTGTAAATCGTAATAATTGTGCGCCGTGATTAAGACTACAGGGGGCTTGTTTCTCTTTTCAGATTCGCTTAAAGGATATTGCAAGACGAAATGTCCCTGGCCATCGGTTATCGTCAGGCGATGTCCAATGGTAACTTTAGCCGCCATTACCGGTTCCATTGTAAAATAGTTGTAAACCGAGCCCGTTAGGCGCAGAGAGGTGTTTTGTTCAATGGATTCGACTTTGTAGCTGGTGAACTCATCCATTTTACAGGAAGACAAAAACAAAGTGATGACAAAAATCTTACATAATGCGATCCAGAATTTCATGATTTTCCTAAATTAGCTCCATTGGAATATAAATCACTAAATATTTAAAATCCAAATTAAAGTATAAGAACCTTTTGAAAAATGTACAAAAGAGTGTTTTGTAATTAAAAACTTCGAATTACGAATTATTTTGTGAAAGGGCAATTAGTGCCCTGAAAGGCAAAGGACCGTAACGGGTGTCATTCCGACCTCGCTTCAGCGGGGTCGGAATCCCTTTCACTGGCAAACAATTCCTAAGGCAGCAGAGCCGCAACCAAAAAATTTCTTTAAAAAATGACTGACCGGTGCCCTGGAATCCTTTAACTCTTATACTCATTTACTCTTAACTTTACTCTTCCAACAGCAGAAGTCATTTCACGAATTAGCCCTCACCCCCTCGATCCCCCTCTCCCAGAATAAAAATCTGGGAGAGGGGGAAAGGCTTGGTGGGGGAATTTTCTCACCTATGTTGGAAATACCATTCACGAACAATGGGAATTCGCTATGTCAGCCCGATGCTCATTCAACCATTCAACAAATCAACAATTCAACAGTTTCACTCCACCACACGGCACAAAAATTTTCGCACGCTATTGCATTACATCTTCTGAAGGAAGTATTCTAAGGCAGCATAGCCGCAACCAAAAACCTTCCTTGGGGATTTAAACAACCACAGAGAGCACAGGGAAGTATTTTTAAATTAAAAATTAAAAATTACCTATTAGTTCATTTGACCTGTACTGAAAAACTAAGTAGACTTGAGTTAAACTAATTAGAAGGGGCAGGTCAAATGAAGCGTATACGTACCCATCAAGAGCGTTTATTTGATAA
>NZ_JBSMDE010000148.1:0-7511 GCF_056497305.1 Caldithrix sp.
GGATTGCCTTCCTTACACCAGAATTCCCAGCCGATATCGGCATGAACATAATCGGCCTCAAAGCCGGCGGCTTCCAGTACGCGGATGGCTTCCGGCAAAACCGTTTTGCCAATTCCATCGCCCGGCAAGGTTACAATAGTTCGTTTTCTCAACGTTTCTCCTTCCGTTTTAAACCTGGATTAGCTTAGTTTTTCAAAAATAGTAAAGGCTTCTGCGCCAAATTTTTCCTGAATCTTTATGGTGTAGATATCGTGAATAATGTAGTCTTTGGTCAGTAAAACCATCCCGCGATTCAGTGTGTAAGCGGCCGTGGTCAGGCCGTCGTCTTTGAAATTGATGATCATCATGCTGGCCGAATCCACAACAATAGCCAGCCGACGGGCTTTTCGTTCCTGCCGGATTTCATGCTCACGGCCGTGGTGAAAGGTCCTTTTGATCTGGTACGGCGACTGACCAAAAAGCACCATAAAAATCTTCACGCCCTCGTCTTCTTTGCTTTTTAAAGCTTCGTGCAACACAGCCAGCTCTTCGGCCCAGATGGAGATGAATATCTCTGACTTAGCCGATGAGATTAGTTCACGCAATTTTCTAAAAATATTATCTACACCTGAGATATTCCAGATGTAATGCTGATCATATGCGTCTTTCTGGTAAATTTCGGTCAGTTTTTCCTGCAAGAACTCAACGCTGTGCAAATAGTCTGATTTTAATTTTTTCAGGATTTCATCAGGGGGAAAAGGAATGTAGCGTTTGGGATCGCTGCCCAGAGCCATAATCACTTCACGATCCTGAAGCTTATTAAGCACTTCATAAATTTTCGAAGCGGGAATTCCCGACAGCCTGGCAATTTCGTAGCCGGTAGAATTAGCCTGCTTGAGCAAAGCAATGTACGCTTTGGCTTCGTAAACGGTAAAGCCCAGTAATTTCAGATGATCTAACAACTCCATAGTCACCACCTTTGTAGTTAATAGGAACTTAAAGAAAAATTAAAAGTCAGTCAACAAAAAATAAATGAAGTAAGGAAAGAAAGGGCCCTAACATTGGCACACATTCTAAAGGTCATTCGTAAGCCCAACGTAACTCGAGCTTTAGCTCGAGTTACGTTGCGGCTGTGCTGCCTTAGAATACTTCCCTCAAAAGACCTAGCGCCTTAGCCTGAGAAATTTTTAATGCTGTTTTAACGAGGACGTGTTGAAGAGTTGGTTTAAATTATGTCTGCGAAATCTGCGCGAAATATAATTGTGATTAAAAAAGTTTATAGCACTTTTGGTTACGGCTTTGTTGCCTTAGGGATTGATGGCTAATTCTATTAAATCAAAAAGGCGGTCCGAAACGAACCGCCTTTTGATTCTGTATTTGCTTGATCCTTATTCGCCATGAATGCGTTTTTTCTTCTCCAACAATTCTTCTTCCGTCTCCTGATGATTGGGATCGGGCTGACAGGCGTCTGTCGGACAAACAGCCGCACATTGAGGTTCATCATAGAAACCGACACATTCGGTGCAAAGGTCGGGATTAATAACGTAAATAGGATCGCCTTCGCTAATGGCCTCGTTTGGGCATTCAGGCAAGCATGCATCACATGCGATACAATCTTCTGTGATATAAAGTGCCATGGTCACTCCTTTTTATTTAGTTAGCTACTGCGGAATTTAATCCAATAATTTAAAACCAACTTTTAAAATTACCTGATACTCTTCAACTTTTCCGTCACGTACCGAACCACGCTGTTGAACCACTTCAAACCAGCTTAAGGCTTTTAAGGATTCCGAAGCTTTCTTAATCGCATTCTCAATGGCCTTTTCGTAACTTTCGCTCGAAGTTCCAACGACTTCAATCATTTTATAAACGTTGCTCATTCCTGCCTCCTATTTTAGTTCAACCCAATATAAGAAATGTTACAATTTAAAACAATGTTTCAGGTTCATTTTTTTCCCAATTTTGACCTTTTAACTAACGACATCGTTCTCCAGACCTTTAACAATTTCCTTCAATTCATGAATCACGCGCTTCAATATCTGTTGATTTCTGCTCTTATTAGAACTCTTAACGGTTTCTTTGACGCTGGGTTCCTTTTTTTTAACGGTTCCGTTTTTTTCCTCTTCGCTTGTCGTTTGAATATGATATTTTTGATTGAGCAGTTTATTAGCCCCTTTAATGGTAAAGCCTCTCTGGTAGAGCAATTGCTTAATCTCGGAAATTATTTTGAGGTCCCGATCGCTGTACCGCCGACTCCCCCCCGGCGATTTCATGGGGCTCAGTGCGTCGAAAACAGTTTCCCAATATCGCAATACCGATTGGGGTAGATCAAAATACTCCGCAACCTGTCCAATGGTGTAATATGGCTTTTTTTCTTTCATCAGTCACTCTATGTAAATCAGGTTTCCTAAATATTACATCTTATTCATTAAAAATCAATTTTTTGTGTACCTTTTCCCTTAAATGGATTCCGGACGATTTAACAAGGTTACAAAATATCTTAAAAATGGCCGGGCGCCCTGAGCAAAAGGCTGCAAAAGGAAAATTATTGTTACGATGAAAAACGTATCATTCCATGCGCCTTTCTGACCAGCAAGCCAGAATATTTCACCCCAGAAAAAAAACCTGCCTATCAAACATCATCACGCCTTCCCCACTTATTTTTGACAACCTTTGTAGATTTTTTGTCCAATCAAAGCAGAATGAAAAGGAGCCTTTTTGTGTGATTGACTAGCTGGCAGCCCTGCAAAATCTTCTTGACTCGTATTTTAGAAAGATTTATTTTGCACTTTACTTTTGGCATTTTGGGGTTTCAATAAATTTGGAGTTCTTCTTATGGAAAAGCAATCGTTCAAACCTTATGTACCCGCCGATTCACAACTAAGCGAACTCACCTTCAAAGCCATCATTTTAGGTGTAGGCATGGCCATTGTACTGGGAGCAGCAAACGCCTATCTGGGCATGAAAGCCGGTTTAACCGTAGCCGCCACTTTCCCGGCTGCTGTAGTAGCCATGGCTGCCCTGCGTGTGATGAAAGGCAATATTTTAGAAGAAAATATCGCCCGTACTACGGCTTCTGTGGGCGAGGCTCTGGTAGCCGGCGCCATCTTTACCATTCCGGCCTTTGTAATCAGCGGTGTCTGGGATCATCTGCACTACATTGAAAGTACGCTCATCATGCTCATCGGGGGAACACTGGGCGTGTTGTTTGTGACTATTCTTCGGCGCAGCATGGTAGAAGAAGCCGACCTGCCCTTTCCGGAAAGCGTAGCCGCAGCCGAAATCGTTAAGGCCGGTCAGGGCGGTCAAACCGGTGCCGGAGCTGTATTTGCCAGCATGGGGCTGGCTGCCATCTGGGAATTGTTTAAAAATTCCAACGGCATCCAGTTAATCAAAGATTACACACACGATTTCTTCCAGTTCAGCCAATCCAAAATTGAAATATTGGGTCAAAAAACCGCCTATGGCGGCGGATTTTTATTTGAAACCCCGGCAGCCTCACCAGCCTTGACCGGCGTGGGATTTATTGTTGGATTACGCGTTTCAGCCGTCCTCTTCGCCGGCGCCGTGATGGGTTGGGTGGTTCTGGTTCCCCTGGGTATTTTCGCCAATCCCTCGCTGGCCAACTTTGTTTCCAGCGGCCATTCCTGGCTGGAAATTGCCGAAGAGGTATGGTTAAAACAGATCCGGCCTTTTGCCGTGGGCACTATGATCGTGGCTGCTTTTTACACGCTTTACAATCTAAAAGATTCTTTGATCGCCGGCATTAGTAAAGCGATTCGTGATTTACAGGCTAAAAAAGAGCACAAAGGCGAGGTATCCCGCCTGGAAATCGACCTCGATTTTAAAAAAGTGGCCATTTCCATCGCGGCTTTGGCCATTCCCATGTTCATTCTGTACGAATATTTCGCTCAATCTTACGTAAGCGCTTTTATTCTTACGGTCATCTTGATTATTCTGGGCTTTCTCTTTGCCGCCGTGGCCGGCTATCTTGTTGGCCTGGTAGGCAGTTCCAATAATCCCATCAGTGGATTGACACTCAGCTCGCTGCTAATCGCTGCCGTGCTGCTGGTTTTTTTGGGTGTTAAGGGCACCCACGGCGTTTTGGCCGTGTTAGGCGTGGCCGGCGTCATTTGCACCTCAGCGGGCATTGCCGGAGACATGACCCAGGATTTGAAAGTTGGACATATCCTGGGGGGCACGCCCTGGAAAATGGAAATCGCGGAAATCATTGGCGTGATTGTCGCCGCGCTGGTGCTGGTTTTCCCCATGATTGCCATGGATCAGGTTTACCACATCGGTAGCGCGGAATTACCTGCGCCACAGGCCGGATTAATGGCCTTAATGTCCAAGGGTATTGTGGGCGGCGAAATGTCCTGGCCCCTGGTGCTGGCCGGTATGTTCTTTGCCCTGGGACTGATTATGATCAGCTCCCCTTCGCCCATGCTGATTGCTGTGGGCATGTATCTGCCCTTCCATTCTACGGCCGCTATCTTTGTGGGCGGCGTAATTCGCTGGATTATGGATACCATGCTTAAAAAACGGAACGCTTCTGAAGAGGAACGGGTAAAAGCGGAAAACAAAGGGGTTCTGATCTCTTCCGGATTGATTGCCGGTGAGGCTTTAATGGCTGTCATATTGGCCTTTGTTGTTCTTGGCGAACGCCTTTCGGGGGTGGAGCGCATGTTCAATGGTCAGCCAGTTAGCTCTTTAAAATACTTTGCTATCCACGCTCTGGGCGTGGAACATCCAAGCGTCATTGTTGGCTTACTGGTTTTTGCGGGATTGATTTACCTGCTGGTCAATGTGCCGCTAAAAGCTGCGAAAAAATAATAAATTTTCTAACACAAAGGCGGGATTGTTCCCGCCTTCTTACAATCAATGAAAAATGTCGATCTATGGAAGAAAAAGAATTTTTCGAACTAATCCCCGTACGTCAGTTCGACTGGCGGCTGGATGAACAATCGAATCGCGTCATTGTCTTGCGCCCAAAGTACATTTCCAGATGGGCTAAAAAAATAATGAAGCCCTTCAGCGGAAATCGCTATTTCAAGATTAAATTGGATGCGGTGGGTAGTCAGGTGTGGCAGGCCTGCGATGGGCAAAATTCGGTGCAAGCCATTTTAAATCTTTTACTTCAGACCTTTCCAGACGAGCCCGATTTAAAAGAGCGCCTGGTGCTCTTTTTAAAACAGTTAGCACGGGAAAAGTTTATTTTGCTTCTCCAGAAAGTAAACGAACCTTCTATTACTCCTCAAGAATAATTTTCTTTTCAGCCCGTTCCACTATTTTACCGATAATCTTCAACTCAAAAGGATATTTCATCTCTCTGGCCTTATCCGCCATGCGCCGCGCTTCCGACTCCGGCATGGCCATTAACAACCCGCCATTGGTCTGGGGATCGAACAGATGGCAGTATTGCGGTTCGCCGGGATCACTGTGCATTAGGATCTCATCCTGGGTGTACAGCCGATTGCCGTGTAGTCCGCCCGGCCATAAAGAGTAATCTTCAAAATAATGATTAAACGCCTCAAAGCGTGGAATATTATTCAAAAAGACGAGTGCCGAATACTTGTCCTGACTCAACATTTCCAGCAGATGGCCCGAAAGTCCGAAGCCGGTAACGTCCGTGCAGGCATGCACATCCAGTTCCAATTCACGGGCAATCTTTACCGGTAGCGCGTTGATAATGCGCATACTGTGCACAATCTCTTCTTCAAATTTGGCCGCACATTTGCCCTGTTTAATCGCCGTACCCACCACACCGGTGCCAATCGGTTTACTGAGCACCAGCACATCATCTTTTTGTACGGTGTTATTAAACCAGACCTTTTCTGGATGCACCTTACCTGTAACAGCCAATCCGTATTTAATTTCCTGATCCTGAATGGAATGGCCGCCGGCAATGACAACGCCAATTTCCGCAGCTTTGTCGATGCCGCCCTGCAAAATTTTGCTTACTGTTTCCGGTTTCACTTTACCCTGATGAACAGCCAGAATATTCAGGGCCACAAAGGGCTCCCCCCCCATGGCAAAAACATCGCTAATGGAATTGGCAGCCGCAATCTGTCCAAAAATGTAAGGATCATCCACAATGGGGGTAAAGAAATCCAGTGTATTTACAATAGCCAGTTCATCATTCAGTTTGTACACACTGGCGTCATCCCCCGTCTGAAGCCCAACCAACAAATTGGGCGCCTCCCTGAATTTCAGGGGGCTTATCATTTTATCCAGAACCTCTGGATGAATTTTACTGGCTCAACCAGAGCAAGAGACTAATTGCGTTAGTCTTACTTTGTCCATCTACAACAACCTTTTCCTTTTACTTAAAAATTTAGTTAAAGCCATGGTTAATGGTTCGTCGCTTAAAATGAGCTGATATTCAATGTTATTTTTACTGCTCTCAATCTGATAGGTACGCAAAAAAGATTGCATGCGCTGCCGATATTGCTCTTTGAGCATAAAGGGCTGAGTTTTTATCTTTTCTCCGCTTTCCAGGTCTTTGAACAGTACATGCCCCTTGAAGTTAAACTCCACCTCCTGGCGATCCAGAACGTGAAACACGATCACTTCGTGCTGTTCATGTCGAAAATGCTTCAGTCCTTTCATCACCTGTACGGGATCGTCCAGTAGGTCGGAAATCAGAATGATCAGACCTCTTCGGCGAAATTGATCTGCAATCTGGTGCAGGGCGTCCGCAATGTGCGTATCGTTTCCCGCTTTGGCTTCCTGTAATTGTTTTAGAATCTGGCGCAGGTAGGAAGCCCGGGAACGCGGTGGCATCTGCAATCTGATTTTTTCATCAAATAACACCAGACCTGTGGCATCTCGCTGGCGCAGCAACAAATAGGTTAATCCGGCGGCCAGGAAGGTAGCGTACTGCCACTTGCTAAGTCCTTTACTGCTGAATTGCATGGATTTTGAACTATCGAGCAAAAGGTAGCAGCGAAGATTGGTTTCCTCTTCGAATTGCTTGATGTAAAAGCGATCGGTTCGGGCATAGACCTTCCAGTCCACAAAACGCAGACTATCGCCCGCCATGTATGGTCGATGCTGCGAAAATTCTACACTGAATCCGTGAAAAGGACTTTTGTGTAAACCCGTAATAAAACCTTCGACCACAGCCCGGGCAATCAATTCCAGGTTGCCTATTTTCGATAGCAAATGGGGATCCAGTAGATTAAAAGCCCCTGCTTTGTTCATCCAATACCTGTCCAATTCATTTTTGCAAAGCAGAAAAATAAAGATTATTAAAATGCAAAGCAATAAAAACAGGGAGGGAAAATTTGCGTCCGGGAATACTTATTTCAAAAGCAAAGAAGGCGTTGGGCTACTCAACACGTTGAATAGTCTCTTAATTGCATTTTTGATTAGAATACTTCCTTCAAAACTTATAATCCCGCTTAGCGGGATGCGAAAATTTTTGTGCGGGGTGAAGAAACAAAACCGTTGAATTGTTGAATTGTTGATTGGTTGAATGATTGAATAAGCATCGGACTAACATTCCCAATTCCCATTGATCGTGAATGGGG